>NZ_BAAGUS010000001.1:276519-462583 GCF_054781275.1 Nocardioides ginkgobilobae
CACCGTCACCATCCCCACCACCGCCGCACCCGGCACCTGGGACGTCACGCTCTACCCCACCGAGGACACCCTCGGGAACAGCGACTCCACCTTCCGCGACCACCCCACCAAGCTCACCGTCACCAACGGCGAGGAAACTCCCCTCGAGCCCACCGCAGTGACGGCAACCAAGGGCGACAAGTCCGCGACCGTGTCCTGGAGCGCACCCACCACCGACGGCGGCACCCCGATCACCAGCTACACCGTCACCTCCAGCCCCGGTGGCATCACCAAGACCGTCACCGGCGACCAGACCACCGCCACCATCACCGGCCTCACCAACGGCACCAGCTACACCTTCACCGTCGTCGCCACCAACGCCACCGGCACCAGCCCCGCCAGCACCCCCTCCAACGCCGTGATCCCCTCTGCCGCGCCTGGGGCGCCCACGAGTGTGTCCGCGGCCAAGGCCGACAAGTCCGCCACCGTGTCCTGGACCGCACCCACCGACAACGGCGGCTCACCGATCACCGGCTACACCATCACCTCCACCCCCGGCGGCATCACCAAGACCGTCACCGGCGACCAGACCACCGCCACCATCACCGGCCTCACCAACGGCACCAGCTACACCTTCACCGTGGCCGCCACCAACGCCACCGGCACCAGCCCCGCCAGCACCCCCTCCAACGCCGTGATCCCCTCTGCCGCGCCTGGGGCGCCCACGAGTGTGTCCGCGGCCAAGGCCGACAAGTCCGCCACCGTGTCCTGGACCGCACCCACCGACAACGGCGGCTCACCGATCACCGGCTACACCATCACCTCCACCCCCGGCGGCATCACCAAGACCGTCACCGGCGACCAGCCCACCGCCACCATCACCGGCCTCACCAACGGCACCAGCTACACCTTCACCGTGGCCGCCACCAACGCCACCGGCACCAGCCCCGCCTCCGCACCCTCGAACGTGGTCACCCCCTCGGCGCCGGCGGAGCCCGAGCCGGAGCCCGAGCCGGTGACGGCCCCGGCTGCCCCCACGGACGCCAAGGCAAAGGTGAAGAAGCGCAATGTCGTTCTCGCGTGGAGTGCGCCTGAGGCCGGCGATGCCCCGACCGGCTACCGGGTCGCCAGCAACAAGGGCTACGAGAAGACCCTGCCTGCCGGCACGACCAAGCTCGTCGTCCGCAAGCTGAAGCCCGGGAAGTACACGTTCTTCATCGCCTCGGAGAACGAGGCAGGGATCAGCGACCCCGTGAGGCTGAGGGTTCGGGTCCGCTGACGTTACTGGCCGACACCGGGGTGCCCTTCCCCGCCTGAGCAGTGGCCCGAGCACGGGTCAGCGCGCCAGCGCCCGTACTCGGACGGTCATACCGCGGCTTCACCGCTCGATCGCGCAGCCCGGTGAGCCTGGGTCGCGCCCGTCGACACCCGGTATGACCGTCCGGCTACGGGGACGGCGCATCTGACGCCCTCACCCGGGCGTCCCTTGTGGCCACCCGGATGATGGACGGGTGACCGAGATGCCCCGCAAGGCGATGGCGCGCACCGCCCGGCTGGCCGGCCTCCCCCTGGGGTACGCCGGGCGCCAGGCCGTGGGCCTGGGCAAGCGGATCGGCGGCAAGCCCGCCGAGGCCGTGATGAGCGACATCCAGCAGCGGACCGCCGAGCAGGTCTTCCGCACGCTGGGCGAGCTCAAGGGCGGCGCGATGAAGTTCGGCCAGGCGCTGTCGGTGCTGGAGGCGGCGCTGCCCGAGGAGATGGTCGGGCCCTACCGCGACCAGCTGACCAAGCTGCAGGACGCCGCTCCGCCGATGCCGACCAGCACCGTGCGGGAGGTCCTGGCGCAGGACCTCGGGGCGGACTGGAAGACCCATCTCGTGTGGCTGGACGGAGGTCCGACCGCGGCCGCGTCGATCGGCCAGGTGCACCGTGGTCGGTGGCGCGACGAGGACGGCGTCGAGAAGGACGTCGCGGTCAAGGTGCAGTACCCCGGTGCCGGCGACGCGATCCAGGCCGACCTCAAGCAGCTCTCCCGCCTGGGCCGCACGGTCGCGCCGCTGATCCCCGGCATCGACGTCAAGCCGCTCGTGGCGGAGCTCCAGGCGCGCGCGGTCGAGGAGCTCGACTACACCCTCGAGGCGCGCAGCCAGCACACGTTCCACGAGGCCTTCCGGGGCGACCCGGAGATCGTCATCCCGGACGCCGTCGCCCACGGCCCGACCGTCCTGGTCACGGAGTGGCTGGAGTCCACGTCCTCCCTCGCGGCGGTGATCGCCGACGGCACCCAGGAGCAGCGCGACCACTTCGGCCGGCTGTTCACCCTGTTCCTCGTCGCGGCCCCGGCCCGCACCGGCCTGCTCCACGCCGACCCGCACCCGGGCAACTTCCGGGTCGTGCCGGGTGTCGACGGCGGCCCCGAGCGGCTCGGCGTCCTCGACTTCGGCGCGGTCGCCCGGCTCGAGGGCGGCTTCCCGCCCGCCATGGGCCGGTTGCTGAGCCTCACCGCCACCCGCACCGGCGCCGAGCTCGTCGCCGCGATGCGGGAGGAGGGGTTCATCAAGGAGAAGGTCCAGGTCGACCCCGAGCTGGTGCGGGAGTACCTCTTCCCGTTCATCGAGCCGGCGCTGGTCGAGCGGTTCCAGTTCTCCCGCGAGTGGATGCGTGGGGTGTTCGCGCGGATCAACGACCCGAGGAACCCCGCGTTCACGATCGGCCTCAAGCTGAACCTGCCGCCGTCGTACCTGCTGATCCACCGCACGTGGCTCGGCGGGCTGGGCATCCTGTCGCAGCTCGAGGCCGAGGCGCCGTTCCAGCAGATGCTCATCGACCACGTGCCGGGGTTCACCCTCGACTGAGGTGCTCCGCAGCCCGGCCTAGAGACCGGTGCGGCCGTCGATCGACTCGCGGATGAGGTCGGCGTGGCCGCAGTGCCGGGCGTACTCCTCGACCATGTGCACGAGGATCCAGCGCAGCGTCGGCGCCGAGCCGTGCCGCTCCCGTACGGCCCGGGTGTCCAGGCCCTCCCCTCGCGCGAGCGCCTCGTCGATCCAGGCGTCGGAGGCGGCGATCTCCTCGTCCAGCCACGTGCGGAGCTGGTCGGGGCTGTCGTGGGCGGCGGAGTGCCAGTCCCAGTCCTCGTCGGCCGCCCAGTCGACGTCGGCCCAGATGCCGCTCGCCTCGTGTCCGTGCAGCACGATCGAGAACCACCACTGCTCGACGAAGGCGAGGTGCTTGAGCATCCCGCCCAGCGTCATCGTCGACGGCTGCAGGGTCCACGCCAGTCCGTCGGCGCCGACGCCGGCGCACTGGCGGCGCAGGGTGTCGCGGAACTGGTCGAGGAAGGCGCGCAGCGTGGTGACCTCGTCGGCGTCCACGGGGACCGGGGTGCTCATCGGTCGAACCTAGCCGGGGCGGTGTCCGCGGCGCTCGACGACGGCGTACGACGCCGCGGCGCGTGGCCTCAGCCGCAGCCGCCCGGGACGGCCGGGCCGTGGTCGGAGCCCGCGGGCCGGTGCAGCACCGCCCACGTGGGGGTCACGAGCAGGTCCTCGCCGTCGGCCACGGCCGTGCCGTCGACCAGCAGCGTGAAGCCGGCCGGCTCGGTGCGGTCGGTCGGCGGCCACATCAGTGTCACGTCGGGGTGCGCGCCGGCGTTGGCGAGCGAGCCGCGGCCCGGGCCGCCCACCCGCAGCCGCCCGTCCTCGAGCACGGGCGCGGCAGCGACCGCCTTGACCTTCTCCCCAGAGGTGGTGAGCAGGTACGCCGTCGCGAACCGCTCCAGCTGTACGGCGATCGAGTCCAGCTCCACCGGGATGCTCATGGCCGCAGCGTAGTTGTCCACAGCCGTCGCGCCGGCTGGTCCGGGGCTGTCGGTGGGTGTGCGTAGGAAGGGACGACGGCACGGGGACGGGCCGGTGGAGCAGCCGGGACGGAAGGGGCGCGATGGACACGGGACGGGTGATCAGGGACGCGGAGGAGTACCTCCAGGAGGTCGTCTGGGAGGTGCTGGCACCCCACCCGCGGGAGTGCGTGCTCTGCTACGCCGCGCGGATGCTCGAGGAGCACGGGTGCGACGAGACGCTGCGCTGGGTCGGGCGCTTCCGGGCGCTACGGTCACCGCGGGCCACCGGGCTGGAGGAACGGATGCGTCGGGTCGGCGGGTTCTGCGACTGCGAGGTGTTCCTCAACGGTTACGGGTTGGCGCGCGAGCACCTGGTGCGAGACCTGGACACCGACGAGCTGGAGCCGCCGGACCGACCACCACCGTGCGCGGGCGTCGCCCGGATGGACTCCACCCGGCCGTGCCGGGTCTGGGAGCGGGTGCGTCGCGCGTGGTGAGCCGCGCCCCGCTGAGCGCAGCCCGACGCCGACGCAGGTCACCACAGGCCCGCGACCTCGCCGCCGAGCCGCACGACGAACGCCGCGACCACCAGCAGGAAGAAGACCCGGACGAAGGAGGAGCCGCGCGCCACCGCGGTGCGGGCGCCGACGTAGCCGCCGACGAGGTTGGCCGCGCCCATGAGCAGCCCGACCTTCCACAGCACCGCGCCCTGCGGCACGAAGACCGCCAGTGCCGCGAGGTTGGTGGCCCAGTTGGCCATCCTGGCCTTGGCCGAGGCCTCGAGGAAGCCGTAGCCCAGCAGCGCCACGAGCGCGACCACGAAGAACGAGCCGGTCCCCGGACCGAGCACGCCGTCGTAGAAGCCCACGACGAGCCCGGTGACCAGCGCGGCGGCCGTGTGCCGGTGGCCGGTGAAGCGCAAGGCGGTCGACTCCCCCAGCTGCGGCCGCAGCGCGACGTAGGAGCCCACGAGGACCAGCGCCACCAGCACGATCGGCTCGAACGCCTCGCGTGGTACCTGGGAAGCGACCAGCGCGCCCAGCGCCGACCCGACGAAGGCCAGCGCCATCAGCGGCAGGAAGGTGCGGGGGTCGGGCCGGACCCTCCGGAAGTACGTCGCGGAGCTGACCGTCGTGCCACAGATCGAGGCCAGCTTGTTGGTGGCCAGCACCTGCACCGGCGCCGCCTGGGGCAGCCCGAGCAGGAGTGCGGGCAGCTGGATCAGCCCGCCGCCGCCGACCACCGCGTCCACGAAGCCGGCCGCCAGGCCCGCGAGCGCCAGGAGGAGGAGCACGGTCGTCGTCGGGTCCTCCACGTCGCACGACCCTAGGTGGTGCGGGGATCCGGCCGGTGGCCGGTCGCACCACGACCGGGCTGGGCCCGCCGCCTACGGTGGCGTCGTGCGGATCGTCTCCCTGCTGCCCTCGACCACCGAGATCCTCTTCGCCCTCGGGGCGGGCGACGACGTCGTCGGGGTGACCTTCGAGTGCGACCACCCCGAGGAGGCCCGCACCCGTCGGGTCGTCTCCGGCACGACGATGCCGGAGGGGCTCGACCCGGCCGGGATCGACGCGTGGGTCTCCTCGGCGACCGCAGCCGGGGAGGACCTCTACACCCTCGACGCCGGCGCCCTGGCCGACCTCGACGCCGATCTCGTGCTCACCCAGGACCTCTGCGCGGTCTGCGCGATCGACGTGGACACCGTCGACGCGGCCCTGAGGCACCTGGGCTGCAATGCCGACGTGCTCTCCTTCGACCCGCACACCCTTGCCGAGATCGCGGAGTCGATCCGCACCATCGGGAGACGCGTCGGCCGCGAGCAGGCGGCCGGTGACCTGGCCGCGACCGTCGAGGCGCTGCAACCCGGTCCCGCCGGGCCGGCGGAGGACGCCCCGCGCGTGATGGTGCTCGAGTGGACCGACCCGCCCTACGCCCCGGGGCACTGGATCCCGGAGATGGTCGAGGCGGCGGGCGGACGCTGCGTGCTCGGCACCGCCGGCCAGAGGTCGGTGCGCGTGACGTGGCAGGACGTCGCCGCGGCCCGGCCCGACCTCGTGGTCGTCGCGCCGTGCGGCTTCGACCGCGCGGGTGCGCGGGCGCAGGCCGACGCCCTGGAGGCGGCTGGTGTGCTGCCGCCCGGCGTGCCGACGTACGCCGTGGACGCCGACGGGCACTGGGCCAGGCCGGGCCCGCGGGTGGTCGACGGCGTGGCGGACCTGCGCTCCGTACTGGCCCGCCTGGACCAGGTCCGGGCCGACACCCCTTCCCCCTAGGAGGAGGGGGGCCGGCCCGGGTGGGAGGACCGACGGTCGGGGTCGGGGACCGCCGTCGGCCGACGGGGCAGCTCAGCGCAGGGTGACGGTAGTGCCCTGTCCACCGAGCCGCAGCTGGGCCTTGCCGATGCGACCGAGGACCTTCTTCCCGGCCCGGGTGGCCTCGAGCACGACCCTGCCCCGCTCGCCGGCCTCGACCGCGTAGCGACCGACGGCCAGGACCTGGCCCTTGCGGACCTGGGAGCCCTTCACCTTCTGGGAGCGCAGCGCGACCAACCTGGCCTGCCCGCCGCACTCCGCCGTGGCCTCGCACGCCAGGCTGGCGGTGACCGTGGACCGGCCGACCGTGAGCCGCGGGCTCACCGGGACCGCGGGCGCCGCGCCGGGGCGGACCGTGATCGACGCGGAGTCGGCGTTGTTGCCGGTGCCGGACTCCGTGCTCGTCGTGGTGGCCGAGGCGGTGTTGGTGATGGTCGGCGTGGAGTCCGCGACCGCGGTGCGCGTGCCGAGGCAGCCCAGCCACAGGTCCGCCGAGAGCGGTCCCGAGGTCGGGTTGTAGAGCTTGAACACGCGGATGATCGGGCGCGGGTCGTTGCCGAGGTTCACCAGGCCCGGGTCGAGGTCCCAGCCGGCGACGACGCCCTTGGCGCCGTCGGCACAGGTCAGGGTGACCTCGAGGACCTCGCCGGGCGCGACGGTCACCGTGCGGAGCACGGCGTCCAGGTCGAGCTGGTGGCGGTGCCCGGCGGCCTCGCCGAGCTCGGTCGGCAGGCAGGTCACCGACACCTCGCCCGAGGTGGCGTCGCCGGTGCCGACCGCGAAGGCGAAGGTCCAGCCTCCGCTCCCCGACGGGTACGACGTGCGGCTGGTCGCCACGCCGTCCAGCACGTAGCCCGGACGCACCGGGGTGGTGCCCGGGGCGCACTGCAGCGTGGCGGTGCCGGTGCCGGAGGAGAGGTCGACGTCCGCGGTGACGACGTCACCGGGCAGCAGCGGGTGCGCGTGGCCGTCGACGACCTCAGTCGTCCCCTTCACACAGACCGTGAACACCTTGGCCTGGGCCCGGCCGGTCGCGTCGTTGCGCGCGGTGACCTGCCACGCGTCGAGGCCGAGGGCACGCGACTCGCTCACGCCGACCGCCCCGAGGGTCCCGGTGCCCTGGTCCACGTGGTCGACGCGTCCGGACCCGTCGGTGGCGACGTACCCGCTCGGGCAGGTCACCGAGAGCGTGCGCTCCTGGCCGGGCTCGAGGTCGAGCTGCACCTCGGCCTTCTGGACGTCGAGCCAGTGGTCGTGGTCGGGGCCGTCACCGGCGAGCGGATCGACGCTCGCCGTGATCTCGACGGTCCGCGACTCGCCCCCCGCGAGGGTCGGCCACGAGCAGGTCACCGTGCCAGCCGCCTCGGCGCACGGGGCACCGGCGGAGACGAAGGTGACGCCGTCGGGCAGCACGTCGGTGAGCACGACGCCCGCCGCGCTCCCCCCGCCGTCGTTGCGGACGGTCACGGTGTAGGTGACCTGCTGACCGGCGTAGGGCTGGGCGACGTCGACGTCCTTGACGACCACGAGGTCGACGGGAGCGGCCGCCACGGGGGTGCTCGTGGAGTCGCTGTCGCTCACCGTCGCTCCCCCGGGCGCCGTGCCCGTCGCGGTCGCGGTGTTGTCCACCGAGCCGTTGTCGAGGTCGGAGGTGGTCAGGACGTAGACCACCGGGTCGCAGTCACGGGCCGCGCCCGGGGCCAACGGCGCGCCCCCGCAGGACACCAGCGGGTCGGCGAAGAGCGGGTCGGCCACCACGACCGGGTCCAGCACCACGGTCCCGGTGTTGCGGACGCGGAAGCCGTAGGTGATCTCGTCCCCGGCGTCCGCGCCGTTGCCGTCGACGTCGTCGATCGCCGAGGCGGTCTTGGTGAGCTCGATCCCGGGCGCGCCGGCGATCGGCACGACCACCGAGTCGTCGTCGACCGCGGTGGCTCCGCCCGGAGCGGTGCCGGTCGCGGTCGCGGTGTTGCCCCGCTCACCGGCGTCCAGGTCGGCCTGCGTGAGCGTGTAGGTGCGCGTCGGGCAGGTGACGCTCGCGCCGACCGCCAGGTCACCACTGCCACAGGTGATCGGGGCACCGCCCAGCAGCGGGTCGGAGACCGTGACCGAGGTCAGCTTCACGGTGCCGGTGTTGTGGACCACGAAGCTGTAGGTGAGGGTGTCGCCGGCGTCGGGGCCGTTGCCGTCCACGTCGTCGATCGCCGAGGCGGTCTTGGTGAGCCGGACGGCCGGCAGCGGGGCGATCGTGGTCGTCGTGGTGTCGGACGAGGTGACGTCCACGCCACCTGGGGCCTTGCCCGTGGCGGTGGCGGTGTTGACCACGACGCCCGCGTCCACGTCGCCCTGGGTGAGGGTGTACGACGCCGTCGTGCAGCTGCGCGACGCGCCGGGCGCCAGCGGGCCGGGCGGGCAGGTCACGTTGGGCGAGGCTCCGCCGAGCCGCGGGTCGTGCACCGTGACCGGGTTCAGCGTCGCCGCGCCCGTGTTGGTCACCGTGAAGGAGTAGGCGACCCGGTCGCCCGCGTCGGCGCCGTTGCCGTCGAGGTCCTCGATGGTCGAGGCGGTCTTGTCCAGCTGGACCGATCGCGCCGCCACCACGGTGCTGGTGGTCGAGTCGGTGGCGGTGACCGCGGCACCACCGGGGGTAGTGCCGGTGGCGGTCGCGGTGTTGGTCACCACGCCCGCGTCGGCATCGGCCTGGGTGAGGGTGTAGGTGCGCGGCGTGCAGCTGCGCGAGGCCCCCGGGGCCAGCGGGCCGGTCGGGCAGGTGATGGTCGGGCTGGCACCGCCGAAGAGCGGGTCGTGCACCGTGACCGGGTGGAGCGTCACCGTCCCGGTGTTGGTCACGGTGAAGCCGTAGGTCAGGGTGTCGCCGGCGTCGGCGCCGTTGCCGTCCACGTCGACCAGGGACCCGGCGCTCTTGACCAGGCTGATCGCCGGGCCGGCGGGGATCGGGCTGGTGGTCGTGGCGGTGTCGGCGACCTTCGCGCCCGTGGGACCGGTGCCGGTCGCGGTCGCGGCGTTGTCCCGCTTGCCGGCGTCCACGTCAGCCTGCGTGAGCGTGTAGTCGCGGCTGGTGCAGGTGCGCGAGGAACCAGGCGCCAGGGCGCCGCTCGGACAGGTGATGTTCGGGTCGGCCCCGGACAGCAGCGGGTCGTGCACGGTCACGGGGTTGAGCGTGACGTTGCCGGTGTTGGTGACCTTGAAGCCGTAGGTGACGCGGTCCCCGGCGTCGGCGCCGTTGGCGTCGAGGTCGCTGATCGCGGAGACCGTCTTGTCCAGCCGGATGGCAGCGGTGCGCGTGACCGGTGTGGTCGTGGTGTCGGTGGCCGTGCTGGTCCCACCACCCGGGCGCGTGCCCGTGGCGGTCGCGGTGTTCACGACACCACCACTGTCCACGTCGGCCTGGGTCAAGGCGTAGGTCGCCGACGTGCAGGTGCGCGAGGCCCCCGGTGCCAGCGAGCCGGTCGGGCAGGTGACGTTGGGCGAGGCACCGCCCAGGCGCGGGTCGTGCACCACGACCGGGCTGAGCGAGACGTTTCCGGTGTTGGAGACGACGAACCCGTAGGTGATGGTGTCGCCGACGTCGTGGCCGTTGCCGTCGAGGTCGTTGACGGCCGAAGCCGTCTTGTCGAGCGAGAGCCCGGGGAACGAGCCGAGCGCGGTGGTCGTCGAGTCCGTCGAGATCACCTTCACCCCGTTGCTGCCGGTGCCGTTGGCGGTGGCGGTGTTGGACACTCCCCCGCCGTCGATGTCGGACTGCGTCAGGGCGTAGGTCCGGCTCGTGCAGGTCATGGACGCGCCGACCGCCAGGCTGGTGGCCGGGCAGGTGATGTTGGGGCTCGCCCCGGACAGCAGCGGGTCGTGGACCGTGACCGCGCTGAGCGGGATGTTGCCGGCGTTCGTGACCGTGAAGCCGTAGCTGATCGTGTCACCCGGGTCGGGGCGGCCGTTCGCGCCCAGCGCGACGGCCGAGGCGGTCTTGTCGAGCGTGATCGCCGGGCGCAGCGGGGTGTTGGTGAAGGTGCAGGTCACCGCGGAACCGGAGCTCGCCGGCACGGTGAACGTCCCCGTCTGGCCGGTTCCGCTGGCGATGACCGTCCCGGAGCCGTTGACGCAGCTCCAGGTCGTCGCGTAGTTCGCGAGCGTGGTGGTGCCCGCCGCGGTCTGGGTGATCGTGTAGGTCTGACCGGGCAGGACGACGGCCGGCCCGGCCTTCTCGGCGGCGTCGCCCTGGAGGCCGACGTCGGTGCCGGCGGTGGTCCCGGTGTTGCCCGACGTCAGGCCGTTGCCCGTGACGGTCACGGTGAACTGGTCGCCCGTCGTGTGCCTGCCGTCGGGCAGGTCGACCTGCGCCTGCGCTGTGCTCGGCGACGCGCAGGAGGCGAGGTCGACGAAGCCGAAGCCCATGGCACTGCTGTCGACGATCGCGCCCGTGGTCGGGTTGACCCGGATGATCTTCGGGGTGCTGGTGCCGATGACGATGTGGCCGCTGGAGTCGAAGGCCATCGAGTGGTAGGTCCCGTTGTTGGCCGGGGTGGCCGTGAGCACCGACAGGCCCAGGGCGGTCGAGCCCGCCGTGGTCGGGAGTGCTCCGTTCACACGGGCGAGCGTGCCGGCGGAGCTGCCGCCGTCGCTGCTGACGACGAACAGGTTGCCGGTGGCGTCGAAGGCGAAGTCGCCGTTGCCGCCGAGGCCGGTGCCGCTGATGGTGGCGACCTGGCCGATCGAGGTCTTGGTGAGGGTGTTGAAGGCGAAGACGGTCCAGGTCGAGCCGCCGGCGGCGTAGTAGTAGATGCCCGAGGCGGGGTTGATCGCCCCGGCCACGACGTTGCCGGCCAGGGAGTTGTTCGGCATGTTCCACGTCTGGTCGGTGTGGTCCACGCGCGCGACCTTGACCTTGTTGTTGCTCCGGTCGAAGGCCCAGATCTCCGTGCCGGCACCCGCGAGCGCCAGCGCGTTGTAGTTTCCGGAGCCGAAGTCGGCGTTGGAGGTGGCGTTCGACGCCCCCGACGTGGAGGTCACCTTGACCACCACGCCGGTGCCGCTCTCGAGCGCGTACACGGTGTTGGAGGTGCAGCTGAAGCTGGCGAAGACCGCCGCCGCCGGGGCAGCGGGCATCAAGGCCAGACCGGTGGCGCCGAGCAGCAGCGCCAGCAGCCCCCGGCCTCGACGACGCCAACCGGCCCTCGGAGCCGTCCTCCGCCCCCGCGTGGTGCGGTCGCTGACGTCGGCGCGCGTGCGCGCGCGGTCGTACGACGACATCGTCGCCTGCCTCTCTGTACGAGGCGCCCCCCCGGACGCTCGGTCGCGCGATGCCACTGCCCCACCAGCGACGTCCCTCTCGGACAGGGAACACCGTCCGGGGGGCGCAGGGCGAGGGGTCCTACCCAGTTGTTCCCCTCGTGTGGAGCAACCGTTGCCGGATGTGGCTCAGGCGGCGGTCAGTCCCCCACCCAGAAGCCGCGGTTGCCGAACCACCCGCCGTAGCCACCGCCCCCGAGCCCCGACCGGCCGAAGCCGGCGCGGTCGCCCAGGTAGGAGCCGACCACCGCGGCGCCGAGATCGTCGAGCTCGGGCGCAACGACGCGGCCGTCGACCCGGGAGGCCATCTGGTCGATGAAGCGCGCCAGGCCCGGGTCCTCGCCGAGGCGGAAGAAGGTGGTCTGGGCGCCGAGGCGGCGGGCGTTGTCCAGCTCGCGGACGGCGTAGGCGACCGTCAGCGGGTGCGGCGGGTAGGTGAAGAAGACCTCGCCGTCGGGTTCGAGGTGGCTGGTGGGCTCGCCGTCGGTGACGATCAGCAGCACCGGCTGGGCGTTGGGGTGCTTGCGGAAGTGCCGGTTGGCCAGCAGCAGCCCGTGGTGGAGGTTGGTGCCCTTGTCGTACATCGCGTCGAGGGCAGTGAGCTCCTCGATGTCCATCGGCTGCGCGTGCCGGCCGAAGGCGATCAGCTGCAGGTGGTCGCCGCGGAAGCGCGACCTGATGAGCGTGTGCAGCGCGAGTGCCGTGCGCTTCATCGGCACCCAGCGCCCGTCCATCGCCATCGAGAACGAGGTGTCGACCAGCAGCGCGACGGCGGCCTGGGTGCGCTCCTCGGGCTCCTGGACCTCGACGTCGTCGATCGACAGCCGGATCCCCGGACCAGTGCGCGGCTCCCCGGCGGTGCGGACGATCGCGTTGGTGAGCGTGCGCGTGACGTCCCAGGGCTCGGTGTCGCCGAAGGCCCAGGCGCGGGTGGAGCCCGAGCGCTCCCCAGCGGCGCCGGCCTGGCGCGACTGGCGCTGGCCCTGGCGGCCCGACAGCCGGTCGGCGGCGTCGCGCAGCAGCGCCTTGCCCAGCTGGCGCATCGCCTTGGGGGTCAGCCGGAGCTGACCGTCCGACCCGCGCTGGAGCGTGCCGTTCTCGCGCAGCGCCTTCTCCAGCTGCTGCAGGGTGCGCGCGTCCACGGCGGCCTCGTCGCCGAGCTGGCGGGCCAGCGCGTCGAGGTCGAGGTCGTCCATCCGCGCGCCGCCGTAGGACTGCGACAGCTGGTCGGACAGCGCGTCGAGCTCGGCGAGGTCCTGGAAGACGCCGGTGCCGTCACCGAGGCCGAGGCCCTCGGAGCCCTCCATCCGCTCCGAGCCGAACCAGTCCTCGCCCGGCCGCAGCTGCTGCAGGTTGCCGTCCAGGCGCGACAGCGCGTCCATCAGAGCCGGTGAGCCGAACGCCTCGGCCGAGAGCTCCATGAGCTGCTGGCGCTGCTCGGGGCTCATCGAGTTCATCATCCGCTGGGCCGCGGCCGCGCGCGCAGCCATCGCGTCCAGCAGCTCGTCGAGGTTCTCGGGTCCCTCGGGGAAGTGCTGGCCGTGCTTGGCCATGAACTCCTCGAAGTCCTCCTGCGTGTCCTCGCCGCGCTGCCGCTTCTCCAGCAGCTCGTTGAGGTCGGAGAGCATCTCCGCGATCGCGGCCCGGTCCTCGTCGGTGGCGTTCTCCAGCGCCTGCTTCATGCCCTGGAACCGCTGTTCGAGCAGCTCGCGGCCCAGCAGGTCCTTGATCTGCTCGTATGCCTCGCGCGCCTCCCGGCTCTGCCAGTCGTACGACGCCAGCTCGCTCACCGCAGCGGCCGGGTTCGGGGACACGCTGTCCAGCGTCATCTCGCGCAGCGCCCGGTCGCCGTCGTCCATCATCGCGTCGCGGGCCAGCTGCTTGCGCTCCTCGAGCAGGGCGCGGTCGAGCAGCTCGCGGACCTCCTGGAGCGTGCCGTCCAGGTTGTGCCTGCTGGCGAGCTCGCGGCGCCGCTCTGCGACGCGGCGAGCCAGGTCGTCCAGGCCCGCCTGGTCGCGACCGCCGCGGCGCAGGAACTCCCGCAGCGCCCGCTCGGGGCTGTAGCCGGCCATGACGTCCTCGCCGATGGCGTCGAGGGCCTCGGACAGGTCGACCGGGGGGGCGAGCGGGTCCGGCCCGCCGTCGTACCGGCCGTAGCGGGAGGCGCGGCGCTGGGACCAGACGTCAGCCACGGCTCGTCATCCGTAGACCGTCTCGCCGCGGCCGGACTCCTTGCTCACCTTGCGGGCGAGGTAGAGCCCCTCGAGGGCCAGCTCGATCGCGCCGGCGCGCTGGCCGTCGTCGCTCGCCCCCAGCCGGTCGCAGATCTGGTCGTAGAGGTCGGACTCGCCCAGTCGCGGGAGCCCGGACAGGAAGTCGAGCGCGGTGACCTGCTCGCCGGTGGTGACCATCTGGCCGGCCTCGATGGCCTCCACGAGCAGGCCCATGTCGAGACCGCGGAAGACCTCGCGCACGGTCTCGGCGACCGCGGTGCGCAGCAGGTGGGTGAGGATCTCGGCCTCACGGCCCTCCTCGCCGGACTCGAACTCGATCTTGCCGCCGAGCACGTCGACGGCGGTCTCGAGGTCGACCACCCGGGCGACGGCCTGCGGCTCGCCCTGGACGGTCGCGCGGTGCAGCGCGGCCGCGGCGATCGTCTCCGCGCCGGCGATGGCGAAGCGGGCCGAGACGCCCGAGCGCTGGTCGACCGCGCTGGACCCGCGGAGGTTGCGGGTGAAGCGGGCCAGGATCTCCAGCAGGTGCGGCGGGACGTCGGCGACGAGCTCGGCCTCCTGCTGGATGACGGCCACCTCGTCGGCGAGCTCGGTCGGGTAGTGGGTGCGGATCTCGGCGCCGAAGCGGTCCTTGAGCGGGGTGATGATCCGGCCGCGGTTGGTGTAGTCCTCGGGGTTGGCGCTCGCCACGACGAGCACGTCCAGCGGCAGCCGCAGGACGTAGCCGCGGATCTGGATGTCGCGCTCCTCCATCACGTTGAGCATCGCCACCTGGATCCGCTCGGCGAGGTCGGGCAGCTCGTTGATGGCCACGATGCCGCGGTGGCTGCGCGGGATCAGCCCGAAGTGGATGGTCTCCAGGTCACCGAGCGAGCGGCCCTCGGCGACCTTCATCGGGTCGACGTCGCCGATCAGGTCGGCGACGGAGGTGTCGGGGGTGGCCAGCTTCTCGGCGTACCGCTCGTCGCGGTGGCGCCAGGAGATCCGCAGCGCGTCGCCGTGCGCGGCCACCGCCTGCTGGGACTGCACGGTGATCGGCTCGTAGGGGTGCTCGCCGATCTCGGACCCGGAGATCACCGGCGACCACTCGTCGAGCAGGCCCACCATCGTGCGCAGCAGCCGGGTCTTGCCCTGGCCGCGCTCGCCGAGCAGCACGATGTCGTGCCCGGCGATCAGCGCCCGCTCCAGCTGCGGGATCACCGTGTCCTCGAATCCGTGCAGGCCGGGCCACGGGTCGCGGCCCTCGCGCAGGGCGGCGAGGAGGTTGTCACGCATCTCAGCGCGCAGGGTCTTCAGCTCGTGCCCCGAGGCGCGCAGCTCGCCGAGGGTGGAGATGGTGGGCTGCGGGCGGGACTGGGGGGCGGAGGAGGTGGCGCTCACGCGATCACGCTACGCCGGGGACCCAACGGCCGAGGGCCCGTCCGACGTACGGCGGCGGGCTGGGCCTGCGAGGCACGAGCCGGTCCGGGGCGGCTGCCCTCGCGGGTCGAGGTGCGAGTCGAGGTGCGGGTCGAGGTGCGAGGACGCGGAGGAGCGCGTCTCCAGGCCTCGACCCAGGCCTCGACCCAGGCCTCGACCCGGGCCGGTCCCTCAGTCCTCGGGGACGACCATGACCGCGCCGCGCGCCTGCTCCAGGAAGCTGCGGCTGATCGAGCCCAGGAGCGCGGAGGCGATGGGGTTGCGCTGGCGGTGGCCCACCACGACGAGGTCGGCGCCGTCGGCGGCCTCGAGGAGCTCCTCCTCGACGTGGCCGAAGACGGCACGCGGGGTGACCTGGACGTCGGGGTAGCGCTCCGACAGACCGCTGGTGGCCTCGGCGATGACGAGCTCGGCCTCCTCCTCAGCCTGGTCGCGCAGCTCGGCGGTGACCCGGCCGCCGACGGCGACCCGGGCGTCGAAGGTGCAGTGCAGGACGGTGAGCGGCAGCCCGCGCAGCGAGGCGTTCTCGAAGGCCGCGGCGACGACCGGGGCGGTGCCGTCGTGGCCGTCGATGGCGACGAGCACGCCCGTGCCCTCGCCGGGCTCCGGGCCGCCGGGGCGGACCACGACGACCGGGCCCCTGCCGTGACGGGCCACGGCGCTGCTGACCGAGCCGAGCATGAGCGCGCTGATCGGACCCCGTCCGCGCGAGCCGAGCACGGTCACCGCGGCGTCAGCGGAGAAGCCGGCCAGCAGGGCGCGTGCGTCCTCGTGCCGCACCACCTGGAGGACCTCGACCTCGGGGTCGAGCTCGGCAGCCCGGGCCGCGGCGGCGGCCACGACCTCGGCGGCGGCGGCCTTGATCTCGGCCTGCAGCGCCGCGTGGTCGACACCCGCCTGGTCCAGCCACACCGAGGGGATGCTGTCCCAGCCGTGGACCAGCGCGACCGGGCGGTTGGTCAGCCCGGCGTGGGCGACGGCCCACTCCAGCGCCAGCCGGGCGCCCTCCGAGCCGTCGACTCCGACGACGATCGAACCGTCCGGGACAGGGGTGAGGGTCTCGCTCATGGCGTCATCATGTCCCATCGGTCGCGGGGCCACGCACGGCCGGAGGTCCCGCGGCCCGGGGTCCTCGGGCCCGGGCCCGACCCTGGTCCGCGGACGGTCCGACCGCGCTGCTCCCACTAGGCTGCGCCCGTGACCGCGACCCTCGCCGTGCTCTGCGCACTGCTGGTCGTGGCGGTGCTGGCCCTGGCCACGACGGTGGGCCGGCTGCGTCGGCGGCTGGCGCTGTCCGAGGCGATGGTCCGCCAGCTGGAGGCCGACCTCGACACGGCGCTGCGGCCCCGTCCGCCGGTCTCGCCGGCCGAGCGGGCCATGCGCGCGCTGGTCGGCACCGCCGCGCGGGTGCGCGAGCGTGGCGTCGCCGGGGCCGTCAGCGACTCCCTGGAGGACCTCGCCGCGTGGGCGGCCGACCAGCCCAGCGAGGACATCCTCTCGATCGCCGCCCCCGACGGCACGGTCACGCTGCTCTTCTCCGACATCGAGGACTCCACCGCCCTCAACGACCGGCTCGGCGACAAGGCCTGGGTCCGGGTGCTCGCCGCCCACGACGCCCTCGTGCGGGCCGCGGTCGACAAGCGCCGCGGACGGGTCGTGAAGTTGGCCGGCGACGGCTTCATGGTGGCCTTCCGCGACCCCGTCTCGGCCGTGCTCGCCGCTCGCGGCGTCCAGCGCGCGCTGGCCCGCACCCTCGACCCGCGGCTGCGCCTGACCCCCGTCCGGGTGCGGATCGGGGTCCACACCGGCACCGCCATCAGCCGCGACGGCGACTACTTCGGCCGCAACGTGGCCATGGCCGCCCGGGTCGCCGGGCTCGCCGACGGCGGGGAGGTGCTGGTCACCGAGGCGGTCCGCGAGGGCACCGCCGACTCCGGGGACCGCCGGATGCGCTTCGAGGACGCCGGCACCGTCGAGCTCAAGGGGCTGCCCGGGGAGCACCCCCTGTGGCGCCTGGTGGTCGAGACGTGAGCGGCCCCCTCGGCCGGCCCGTCGGGCCCGGCCCGCTCGGGTCGCCCGGGCGACCCGTCACCTGCCCCTGCGGGTCGGGGGCGTCGTACGACGCGTGCTGCGGGCCGCTGCTCGCCGGGGCGCGGCTGGCCGCGACGCCGCTGGAGCTGATGCGCAGCCGCTACACCGCCTTCGCCGTCGGCGGCCGCGAGGGGCTGGACCACCTGTTCCGGACGTGGCACCCGCGCACCCGCCCGCCGCGGCTGGTCGAGGACGGCCTGGACACCGACCGCACCTGGACCCGGTTGGAGGTGCTCGGCCACGGTGCGGACTGGGTGGAGTTCGACGCCCACTACGCCCGGCTCGACGGGACCGCGGGGGTGCAGCACGAGCACAGCCTCTTCGCGCAGCGCGCGGGGCGGTGGATGTACGTCGAGGCCGCGCCGGACACTCCCTGAGCCAGCCGGTTCCCGAGGTCCTTCCGTCTGGGGACCTTCGTCCCTCCTTCCAGGAGGGGTGCCGCGGCGACGATGGACGGACCGACCCGCCATCCCGAACCGTCGAACCGAGGACCTGCCGTGCTGGAACCCGTCGAGCTCTCCGTCTCCGAGGCCGAGGCGCTGCTGCGCTCCGGGGTCACCGGTCGGGTCGCCGTCTCCACGCCCAAGGGGCCGCACATCCTTCCGGTCAACTACTCCGTCGTCGGGGACTGCGTGGTCATCCGCACCTCGCCGTACTCGCTGCTCGGCACCCACGCGCACGGCACCACGGTGGCCTTCGAGACCGACGTGATCGACCACGAGCGCCAGCGCGGCTGGAGCGTGGTGGTCCGCGGGCGGGCCGAGGTCATCTCCGACCCGGAGGCGCTGGAGCAGATCCGCCGCACGTGGCAGCCGCGGCCGTGGGCCTCGGGCTCGCGGACGCTCCACCTCGGCATCCGCCTCGAGGAGGTCTCCGGACGCCGCCTCGGCAACGGCTGGGAGCCGCTGCACGAGGTGCCCTGCCGCCGCGTCGTGTGAACGCGCTGGTCGGTCCGCACCCGGCGGAGCGCCTCGTGCCCCAGACTGGGCGGGTGCCCTTCCGCAGCCCGGAGCTCTCCGACTCAGCGCAGGCGCTGCTCGACGCCGTCGTGGCGATCGCCAGCGACCTGGACCTCACGAGCGTGCTCTCGCGCATCGTGGAGGCCGCCTGCCAGCTGACCGACGCGAGGTACGGCGCGGTGGGGGTCATCGGTCCCGACGGCAACCTGGTCGAGTTCATCACCCACGGCCTGGACCCGCACGAGCGCGAGGCGATCGGCGCCCCGCCGCACGGCCGCGGCATCCTCGGCCTGCTCATCAAGCACCCCGAGCCGCTCCGGCTGGAGGACCTCACCCGCCACCCCGAGAGCTACGGCTTCCCGGCCGACCACCCGCCGATGCGCTCCTTCCTGGGCGTGCCCGTGCGGATCCGCGGCACCGTCTTCGGCAACCTCTACCTGACCGAGAAGGCACACGGGCAGTTCGACGAGGGTGACACCCTGCTCGTCGAGGCGCTGGCCTCGGCGGCCGGCTTCGTCATCGAGAACGCCCGTGCCTACACCCTCAGCGAGCGCCGGCGGCAGTGGCTGCAGGCCACCGCCGAGCTCGTCGACGACCTCCAGCCGCCGCTGGACACCCGCGTCGCGCTGCAGCGGATCGCGCACGCTGCGCTCTCGGTCGGTCGGGCCCGCGGGACCGCCGTCGTGCACACCTCGGGCGAGCCGGCCGCGGCCGCCGACAGTGCCGTGCTGGCGGCGGCGGGCTCGGACCCCGAGGTCCTGCGCGAGGAGATCGTCACGGTGCTCGAGCGTGTGGGCGCGGGTGTCGAGGAGCCGGTCGACGTCGACACGGGTCGGCAACGCGCCCTCGTCGTGCCGCTGCGAGCGCACCTGACCGACCCAACCGCGCTCATCACCTTCTTCGGCGACGAGCACAACGTGCTGGAGCTCGAGGAGCGCGAGCTGCTCATCTCCTTCGCGGACCAGGCCGCGCTCGCGCTCGACCGCGCCCAGGCCGTCGCGGACCGCGCCGAGCTCGCGGTCATCTCCGACCGCGAACGGATCGCCCGCGACCTCCACGACACCGTGATCCAGCGCCTCTTCGCGACCGGGCTGACCCTGCAGGCGGTCTCCAGCGGCGTCGCGGACCCGGGCCTCACCGCGCGGATCGGCAAGGCCGTGGACGACCTCGACCAGGTGGTCCGTGACATCCGCGGCACGATCTTCGAGCTGCGCCACACCGGCGGAGCGTCGCTGCAGGCGGAGGTGCGGGGCCTCGTGCGGGAGTACGCCCGGGTGCTGGCCTGGACCCCGGTCGTCCGGGTCGAGGGGCCGGTCGACACCGCCGTACCCGACCACGTGCGGGAGCACCTCGTCCCGGTCCTGCGCGAGGCACTGTCCAACCTCTCCCGCCACGCCGAGGCCACGTCGGCGCACGTGCTGGTGCACGCCGTCGACGGGGAGCTGTTGCTCGAGGTCGCCGACGACGGCGTCGGCCCCACCGAGGGCGCCTCCCACAGCGGGCTGCGCAACGCCCGCGGCCGCGCCGCCGGCCTCGGCGGCACCTCCTCGCTGGCCCGCCGCGAGGGGGGCGGCTCGGTCTTCACCTGGCGGGTCCCGCTCCGCGACTGACTCCCGGGGCCCGCGCTGACCCGCCCCATCTTCGGGGCCGACCCGCCCCAACCTCCAGCCCGGACGAGGACGCGGCGGCTCACCACCGAAGACGCGACGGGTCACCACCGAAGACGCGGCGGGTCAGCGGGGGCGGCCGTCGGGGCCGAGCAGCTTGGAGGCGAGGACGGCGGCCTGGGTGCGGCGCTCGAGGCCGAGCTTGGCCAGGATCGAGGAGACGTAGTTCTTGACCGTCTTCTCGGCCAGGAACATCCGCTCGCCGATCTGACGGTTGGTGAGGCCCTCGGCGATGAGCGCGAGCAGCTTGAGCTCCTGCTCGGTGAGGTCGGCGAGCTCGGGGGCGGTGGCCGGGCCGTTGCGGACGCGCTCCAGGACCCGGGCCGTGAGCGCGGGGTCGATGAGGGAGTTGCCGTCGGCGACCTGCTTGATGGCGGCGACCAGGTCCAGGCCCTTGACGTCCTTGAGGACGTAGCCCGCGGCGCCGGCCATGATCGCGGCGAACAGCGCCTCGTCGTCGTCGTACGACGTCAGGATCAACGCCCGGATGGACGGGTCGACCGCGCGGACCCCGCGGCACACCTCGATGCCAGAGCCGTCGGGCAGGCGCGCGTCGAGCACGGCGACGTCGGGGTGCAGCGCGGGGATGCGGGCGGTCGCCTCGGCGGCGGTGCCGGCCTCCCCCACGACCTCGATCGTGCCGGTGCTCTCGAGCAGGGCGCGCAGCCCCTCCCGCACGACCTCGTGGTCGTCGAGGAGGAACACCCGGATCAGGCGATCGGCGCTCTCGGACATGCGGTGGCTCCTCGTGACGGGGACGTCGGTCGTCCCGCCATCTCTACCACCTCCTGCACCAGGTCGAGGCCGGCCGTGCCGTGGGTGATCCACAGGACGCTGCGACCGGGGTCGCCGAGCACCTCCTCGGCGAGGTCCTGCGCGGTCGCCTCGTCCAGGTGCGCGGTCGGCTCGTCGAGCACCAGCACCGGCTGGTCGGCGAGCAGCGACCGGGCGATCGCGATCCGCGCCCGCTCACCCCCGGAGACCCCGTCGTGCCCCTCGCCGAGCCAGGTCCCGAGCCCCTCGGGCAGCTGGTCGAGCCAGTCCCCGAGGCACGCCTGCCGCAGCGCGCGCTCGACCTCGTGGTCGGCGGCCTCTGGGCGCGCGAGCCGCACGTTCTCGACGAGCGTCGTCGAGAACAGGTGCGGGTCGTCGTCGACCAGCCCGACCCGACGGCGTACGTCGTCGGCCGCGAGCGCCGGCAGCGGCACCCCGCCCAGGGCGACCGTGCCCGCCCGCGCCTCCAGGAACCGCAGCAGCAGCGCGGCGACCGTGCTCTTGCCGCAGCCGCTGGGTCCGACGAGCGCGACCCGGGCGCCCTCGGCCAGCCGCAGGTCGAGTCCCTCGAACGCGGGCGTCGCACCCCATCCCGCACCCACGTCGACGAGCCGCACCTCGGCACCCTCCGGGCCGTGCGGCTCCTCGGGATCGACCGGTCCCGGGGCCCCCGCGAGCAGCGCGTCCACCCGAGCCGCGGCCGCGGCCGTGCGGGCCGAGAGCGCCCCGGCGTCCGCGAGCGGCAGCACCACGTCGGCCAGCGCGAGCGGCACGAGCACCAGCAGCGCGAGCACGGGCGCGCTCACCGCGCCCGGCCCGACCAGCGCGGCCACCGCGACCATCCCGAGGCCGGTGGCGGCGAGCACCAGCGCCCGGGCCGCGCCCAGCCACCGGGCCGAGCGCCGCGACCAGGCCCCGAGCGCGTCGGAGCTCTCCCCCACTTCCGCGACAGCGCGGTCGACGGCCTGCCACATGGTCAGCTCCTCGGCCAGCCGGGTCGTGGCCACCACGCGCTCGGCCAGCCGGGCGCGCAGCGCGACCTGCTCGCGCTCGGCACGGGCGGCACCCGTCCGCGCGAGAAGGTACGCCGCAGCACCGCCGAGCCCCACGAGCGCGACACCGAGGCCGGCCGGGGCCGCCCAGGCGGTCGTGACCGCGGCCGCGACCGCGAGGACGGCCACCGCGGTCCGGACCGGCATCCGCACCCGCAGCTCGCGGTCCAGCCCGGCGTCCACGTCGTCGACCAGCGCGGTGAGCAGGTCGCCGCGGCGACGGTCCAGTCGTCCGGGGACGAGTGGCACCAGCGCGTCGTACACCGCCACCCGCCGGCTCGCCAGCAGCCGCAGCACCGTGTCGTGGGACCGCAGCCGCTCGGCGTACCGCAGCACCGGCCGCGCCAGGCCGAAGGTCCGCACCCCCACGATGGCCACCATCAGCGTCAGCACCGGCGGGTGCGTGGAGGACTGCACGATCAGCCAGCCGGCCGTCGCGGTCAGCGCGACCCCCGCCAGGCTGGCCAGGGTGCCGAGGAGGGTGGCCAGCGCCAGGCCGCGGCCGGTGGTGGTGCCCGGGGTGGAACCGCCGACCCCCTCAGCCACGTCAGAGCGTCGGGACTCGGGTCGAGGTGCGGGTCGAGGCCCCACGACGCGCTCCCTCGCGTCCTGGGCCACACGACCCGCACCTCGCGCCGGCAGCCGCAGCTCCCGGTCCGCGACGGCCACGACGGCGGGGTCGTGGGCGACCACGACGACCCCCCGTGTGCGGCCGAGCTCGGCGATGGTGTCGGTGAGGACCCGGGTGGTGACCGGGTCCAGGTGGGCGGTCGGCTCGTCGAGCAGCACCCACGGCCGGTCGGAGACGACCGCGCGGGCCATCGCCAGCCGGGCCCGCTCGCCTGCGGAGAACCGTGCCGCGTCCTCGCCGACGGGGGTGTCCAGGCCCTCGGGCAGCGCCCGGACCCGCTCGGCCAGCGCGACCTGCTCCAGCGCTGCCCAGAGCCGCGCCTCGCTGGCGTGCGGGTCCGCGAGGCGCAGGTTGTCGGCGACCGTCCCCTCCACGAACCCCGGCCGCTGGGGCAGCCAGGCGACGTCCGCTGCGGGCGGCACCTCGACCTCCCCCGACGTGGGCTCGAGCAGACCGGCGAGCACGGCGAGCAGGGTCGACTTGCCGCAGCCGCTGGGGCCGGTGAGGGCCGTGACGCCGGTCGGCTCGATGGTGAGGCTCAGGGCGTCCAGGACGGGGGTGGTGCGGCCGGGGCGGACGACGGTCAGGTCGTGGGCGGTGAGGGGTCCGCGACGGGCCGGGGTCTCGTGGCTCGCTGCGCTCGCACCTCGAGCAGGGAGAGCCGGGGTCTCGACGACGGCTCGCTGGCGCTCGCCTGCTCGACCGCCGGGTCCGGTCCCGTCCAGGAGCGCGCTCACCTGCTCGACCACGGCGACGCCCTCGGCAGCGGCGTGGAACTCCGCCCCGACGCGGCGCAGCGGCCAGTACGCCTCTGGAGCCAGCAGCAGCACGACCAGGGCGGTGCGCAGGTCCAGCCCGCCCTCGGCCAGCCGCAGGCCCACGACGACGGCGACCAGCGCGACCGAGATGGTCGCGACCAGCTCGAGCACGCCCGAGGACAGGAAGGCCACGCGCAGGGTCTGCAGGGTCGAGCGCCGGTAGGCGTCGGTGACCTCGGCGATCCGTGCCGACTGCGCCCGGGCCCGGCGGAACGCCACCAGCGTGGGCAGACCCCGCACGACGTCGAGGAAGTGCCCCGACAGCGACGACAGGGCGCGCCACTGCCGCTCGGCGTGGTCACGGGTGGCGAGGCCCACCAGCGCGCCGAAGACCGGCACCAGGGGCAGCGTGCACACCACGATCAGCGCCGCGATCCAGTCCTGGCTGAGGATCGCCAGGACGGTCAGCCCGGGCAGCACCGCGGCGAGCACGAGGGCCGGCAGGTAGCGCGTGAGGTACGGCTCCAGCGCGGCCACGCCCCGGGTCACCAGCACCGCGTCGGCAGACGAGTCCCGCCCGGGCCGGGCCAGCACGGACGCGGTCAGCCGCCGTCGTACGTCGGAGCCGACCGCGGCCGCGGCCCGGCTCGCGGCCGCGTCGGAGACCCAGCCGACCAGCCCGCGGGCCACCAGCAGGCCGGCGACCAGGACGGCCCAGCCCGGGGAGAACCGGCCCTCGACCGCCGCCACGACCAGCCCGGTCACCGCGAAGGCCTGCGCGACCACGAGCAGCGCGCCGACCACCCCGGCGACGACGACACCGGCCAGCGCACCCCGCCCGGGGGCGAGCATGCGGAGCAGGCGCGGGTCGGTCGGCCGCATGGAGCCCGACGGGCCGGACGAGGCGGACGACCCGGAGGAGCTCGGGCCGCTCATCGGGCGGCGTCGGCGCGGCCGCTGGCGGGCCGGTCCTCCGGCCGATCGCCGGCCAGCACCGGCTCGGGGATGTGGTGCACGGCGATCCGCTTGCGGAAGACCCAGTAGGTCCAGCCCTGGTAGGCCAGCACGACCGGGGTGAAGACGACCGCGACGACGGTCATGATCTTCAACGTGTAGGCCGTGGCGGCGGCGTTGGTCGTCGTGAGCGACGTGCCGCCGACCAGCGTGGTCGGCATGACGTCGGGGAAGAGCGCGACGAAGAGCCCCGCGACCGCGAGGGCGATCGTGACGAACGTGCCGAGGAAGGCCCAGCCCTCGCGACCGGCACCGGCTGCGGCGACCCCGGCCAGCAGCGCGACCGCGGCGAGGACGAAGAGCAGCGCCGAGGCGACCGAGCCGGTGTCCATCTGGGTCCAGGAGAGGAAGACGACGGCGAGGACGGCGGCCACCAGCCCCGACCGGGTCGCCAGGACCCGTGCGTCGTGCCGGACCGGACCGTCGGTCTTCAGCGCCACGAACATCGCGCCGTGGGTGACGAACAGCGACAGGGTGGTCAGCCCGCCCAGCAGGGCGTAGGGGTTGAGCAGGGTCAGGAAGCCGCCGGCGTACTCCAGGTCGGCGTCGATCGGCACGCCGCCGACGATGTTGCCGAAGGCCACGCCCCACAGCACCGCCGGCACCAGCGAGCCCCAGAACAGCGCCCGGTCCCAGCGGGCGCGCCAGGTGGCGTCGTCGCGCTTGTGGCGGTACTCGATGGCCATCCCGCGCACGATCAGCGCGACCAGGATGAGCAGCAGCGGCAGGTAGAAGCCGCTGAAGAGCGTGGCGTACCACTCGGGGAACGCGGCGAAGGTCGCGCCGCCGGCGACCAGCACCCACACCTCGTTGCCGTCCCAGACGGGCCCGATGGTGTTGAGCAGCACCCGGCGGCGGCGCTCGTCGCGGCCGAGCACCGGCATGAGGATGCCGACCCCGAAGTCGAAGCCCTCGAGGGCGAAGTAGCCGATCCACAGGACGGCGATCAGGCAGAACCAGACGGTCGTGAGCTCCATGGTGTCGTTGTCTCCTCAGTCGCTCAGTACGCGAAGGCCAGCGGCCGGTCGGGGTCGTTGTCGTCGTCGCGCAGCACCGGCTCGACGTAGGGGTCCGCGCCCTTGGCGATCGCCCCGAGCAGCAGCTTCAGCTCGACGACCGCCAGCACGCCGTACAGGGCGGTGAGCGTGAGCAGCGAGACCAGCATCTCGGTGGCGCTGACCCCCGGGGAGACCGACTGCTCGGTCGTCATCAGCCCGAAGACCGCCCACGGCTGGCGGCCGATCTCGGTGAAGATCCAGCCGAAGGAGTTGGCCAGCAGCGGCATCAGCGGGAGCCCGACGGCCACCCACGTCCAGCGCTGCCCGGTCGGGGCGCGGCCGCGCCGGGTCGCCCACAGCACCGCCAGACCGCCCGCCATGCCGGCGAAGCCCAGGCCCATCATGAAGCGGAAGGACCAGTAGGTCAGCGGGATGTACGGCGTGTAGTCGCCGGCGCTGTAGTAGCTCGCGCCCGGGTCCTGGCCGTACGTCGCGACGTACTGCTCGCGCAGCGGGTTGATGCCCTGCACCTCGCCGTCGGGGTCGCCCGTGGCGAGGAAGGAGAGGAGGTTCGGGATGGTGACGGAGAACTTCTCGGTCCTCCCGTCCGGCGTCCCGATCGTGAACACCGAGAACGCCGCCGGCTGCTCGGTCTCGTAGAGCGCCTCGGCCGCGGCCATCTTCATCGGCTGGACCTCGGTCATGATCTTGCCCTGCACGTCGCCCGAGACGGTCACGGCCAGGCCGGCGGCCAGCAGCACCCAGGCGCCGGAACGGGCCGCCGTGCGGTACATCGGCCGGTCGGCCTCCCCCTCGCGACCCTTGGCCCGCACCAGCTGCCACAGCGCGACCCCGACGACGAACGCACCGGCGGTCATGTACGCCGCAGCGATGACGTGCGGGAAGGTCACGAGCTGGACCTTGTTGGTCATCACGGCGAGGAAGTCGGTCAGCTCCGCGCGTCCGGTCTCGGGGTTGTACTCGTAGCCGACCGGGTTCTGCATGAAGGAGTTGGCGGCGAGGATGAAGTACGCCGAGAAGAGCGTCCCGAGGTGGACCAGCCACATGCAGCTCGCGTGCAGCAGCCGCGGCAACCGGTCCCAGCCGAAGATCCACAGCCCGAGGAAGGTCGACTCCAGGAAGAAGGCGAGCAGTCCCTCGATCGCCAGCGGGGCGCCGAAGACGTCACCGACGAAGCGGGAGTAGTCCGACCAGTTCATCCCGAACTGGAACTCCTGCACGATCCCGGTCACGAGGCCGAGCGCGAAGTTGATGAGGAAGAGCTTCCCGAAGAACTTCGTCAGCCGCAGCCACTGCTCGTTGCCCGTCCGCAGCCACGCCGTCTGGTAGCCCGCGATCATCGCGGACAGACCGATCGTGATCGGGACGAAGAGGAAGTGGTAGACGGTCGTGATGGCGAACTGCCAGCGGGCGATGTCGAGGGCGTCGAGGTCCACGCCCCCCCACCCTCGGGTGCGGCCCGGGGTCACCGGCACGGCCGGAGGTACCCGACCCGAGCGACTCTCGGACCGCGTCCGGGGGACCTAGGTCCCACGGAGTTGACGGGTGTGTCGTGGCTCGTCGCTGACGCTCCTCGCACCTCGACCACCGGTGGTCGAGGTGCGAGCGCAGCGAGCCACGAGACCCCGTGCCGCTACCGCGTGACGATCACCGACGAGCCGTGACCGAAGAGCCCCTGGTTGGCGGTGATGCCGACCCGGGCGCCCTCGACCTGCCGCCCCTCGGCCTGCCCGCGCAGCTGCCAGGTGAGCTCGCAGACCTGCGCCAGCGCCTGGGCCGGGACGGCCTCGCCGAAGCACGCCAGGCCACCCGACGGGTTGACCGGGATCCGCCCGCCGAGGGTGGTCTCGCCCGCGCGCAGCAGCGACTCCGCCTCGCCCTCCTTGCAGAGACCGAGGTCCTCCATCCAGTCCAGCTCGAGCGCGGTCGAGAGGTCGTAGACCTCCGCGACGTCGACGTCCTCGGGACCGATCCCGGCCTCCTCGTACGCCGCCGCTCCGATCGACTGCTTGAACGTCCGGTCCCCCGGCGTACCGGCGTCGGTGCTGAGCATCGGCATGTCGAGCACGGTGTTGGGGAAGGTCGGCGTGACCGTGGAGACGGCCGCGACCCGCACCGGGTCCGTGAGCCCGATCCGCTGCGCGTAGGTCTCGGAGACGAGCACCACCGCGGCCGCGCCGTCGGAGGTCGCGCAGATGTCGAGCAGGTGCAGCGGGTCGGAGACCACGGCGCTGGACATGACGTCCTCGACGCCGACCTCCTTGCGGTAGCGGGCGTAGGGGTTGGTCAGGCCGTGCCGGGAGTTCTTGACCTTGACCTGCGCGAAGTCCTCCTGGGTCGCCCCGTAGAGGTCCATCCGGCGCCGGGCGTACATCGCGAAGTAGGCCGGGTTGGTCATCCCGAGCAGCCGGAACCGCAGCCAGTCCGGGTCCTCCCAGCGCTCGCCGGCGTTGGGGGCCAGGAAACCCTTGGGGGTCGTGTCGGCACCGACCACGAGGGCCACCTCGCTCATCCCGGCGAGGATCCGGGCGCGGGCGGTGTCGATCGCCTGGGCCCCGGTCGCGCAGGCGGCGTACGACGTCGCGATCCGCGCACCGTTCCAGCCCAGCGCCTGGGCGAAGGTCGAGCCGGCGACGTACCCGGCGTAGCCGTTGCGGACCGTCTCGCCGCCGACCACCAGGTCGACGTCGGTCCAGGGGATGCCGGCGTCCGCCAGCGCGGCGCGGGCCGCGTGCACGCCGTACTGCACGAAGGGGCGGCCCCACTTGCCCCAGGGGTGCATGCCGACGCCGGCGATGACCGTGCTCGTGCTGCTGCCGCTCACTGGTCGGCCTCCTCGCCCAGCTCGATCACAGGCTTCCAGCGGTAGATCAGCTGCTCGCTCGCGTGCTCGGGCTCGACCACGAGCTCGACCTCCTGGCCGACCCGCAGGTCGCCGGTGCCGTAGCCCTGCGCGACCTGGCCGACGACGACCATGCCCTCGGGCAGCTCGACGGCCGCCAGCGCGAACGGCACGAAGGGCTCGGGCGCCTGGTAGGGCGGCGGCGGCTGGTACTGCGCGTCGGTGTAGGACCACACCGTCCCGCGGCGGCTCAGCGGCACCCGCTCGAAGGTCTCGGACCCGCACCCGGGGTTGCGGCAGAAGCCCGCAGCCGCGGCGGTCGGCGGGAAGTAGGTCGTGGCGCACCCCGTGCACCGCTCCCCCAGCAGCGTCGGGGTGTCCCCGACGGTGAACCATCCCTCGATGGCTGGTGTGGCAGTCATGCGCCCTCCAGGCGAGAACTAGAACGTGTTCTCACTCTAGCCCTGATCGCCGGTCGACGTGCGACGCAACCGGCGGTCGAGCAGGCGAGCGCCAGCGAGCCGTCGTCGAGACCCCGCGACCTGCCCGCACCCCGGCGGTCGAGCAGGCGAGCGCCAGCGAGCCGTCGTCGAGACCCCGCGACCTGCCCGCACCCCGGCGGTCGAGCAGGCGAGCGCCAGCGAGCCGTCGTCGAGACCCCGCGACCGATGCACCGAGTTCTCCACAACCAGCGGATCGGTGGGACTGCCCACAGCCACCGACGGGCAGCACGGGGACATGGCCTGGACCTACATCCTCGAGTGCGCGGACGGCTCGTACTACGTCGGCAGCACCACCGACCTCGACCGGCGGATCAGCGAGCACAACCTCGGCGAGGGCGCGACCTACACCCGACCTGCGCGACGCCGACCCGTCACGTTGGTCTGGTCTGCACAGTTCGACCGGGTCGACGATGCGTACTACCTGGAGAAACAGGTGCAGAACTGGAGCCGGGCCAAGCGTGAAGCGCTGATCGACGGGCGCTTCGCCGACCTGCCAGCGCTGGCGCGGGGCCACTGTCGCCGTCCGCTCGTCGACCGGACGGAGCCCAGCGACGACTGAAGGTCGAGCAGGCGAGCCCCCGGCGAGCCGTCGTCGAGACCCCGCAACGTGCCTGTGGTCACCCACCACAGACACCTCACCCGGTCTCGACGACGCTCGCTGGCGCTCGCTGCTCGACCAACCATCGAAGCCCGCACGCTAAGCGTGGTCACCCACCACAGACACCTCACCCGGTCTCGACGACGCTCGCTGGCGCTCGCTGCTCGACCGACCAGCGGGGGCCTCAGGCGCGGGCGAGGAACGCGAGGAGGTCCTGACGGGTCAGGACGCCGACGGGCTTGCCGTCCTCGTGGACCAGCACGGCGTCGGCGTGCTCGAGCAGCCTGACCGCCGAGGTGGCCTCCTCGGAGGAGCCGATCGTGGGCAGCGGGGCCGACATGTGGTCCTCGACCTTGTCGGTGAGCGAGGCGTGCCCGGCGTACAACGCGTCCAGGAGCATGCGGTCGGACACCGAGCCCGCGACCTCGGCGGCCACGATCGGGGGCTCGGCGCGCACCACGGGCATCTGCGAGACGCCGTACTCCTGCAGGATCGCCACGGCCTCGGCGATGGTCTCGGCGGGGTGGGTGTGCACGAGGTCGGGCAGCCGGCCGGACTTGCCGCGCAGCACCTCCCCGACGGTGGTCTCGGTGGTGGTGCCGGTGGGGAAGCCGTACTGCGCCAGCCAGTCGTCGTTGAAGATCTTCGTGAGGTAGCCGCGGCCGGAGTCCGGCAGCAGCACGACGATGACGGCGTCGGTGCGGCCCTCGGCGGCCAGCTCGTGCGCCAGCTGCTTCGCGGCGTACGCCGCCATGCCGGACGACCCGCCGACCAGCAGCGCCTCCTCGCGGGCCAGGCGGCGGGTGAAGGAGAAGGCGTCGGCGTCGGAGACCTCGATGACCCGGTCCGCGACGGTCCGGTCGTAGGTGTCGGGCCAGAAGTCCTCGCCCACGCCCTCGACGAGGTAGGGCCGGCCGTCGCCGCCGGAGTAGACCGAGCCGGCCGGGTCCGCGCCGACGACCTGGATGTCGGGGTTCTGCTCCTTGAGGTAGCGCCCGACGCCGGAGATCGTGCCGCCGGTGCCCATGCCGGTGACGAAGTGCGTGATCCGCCCCTCGGTCTGCTCCCAGATCTCCGGACCGGTGGTCTCGTAGTGGGAGCGCGGGTTGTGGGGGTTGGAGTACTGGTCGGGCTTCCAGGCGCCCGGCTGCGAGGAGAGCCGGTCGGAGACGTTGTAGTAGGAGTCGGGGTGCTCCGGCGGGACCGCCGTCGGGCAGACCACGACCTCGGCGCCGTAGGCGCGCAGCACGTTGCGCTTGTCCTCGGAGACCTTGTCGGGGCACACGAAGACGCACTTGTACCCCTTGGCCTGCGCGACCATCGCCAGCCCGACCCCGGTGTTGCCCGAGGTCGGCTCGACGATCGTGCCGCCGGGCTGCAGGGCGCCCGAGGCCTCCGCGGCCTCGATCATCCGGGTCGCGATCCGGTCCTTCACCGAGCCACCGGGGTTGAGGTACTCCACCTTCGCGAGGACCAGCGGCCCCTCCTCGCCCTGCCCCAGGGGGGCGTCCAGCGTGCGCCCGAGCCGCAGCAGGGGCGTGTGTCCGATGAGGTCCAGGAGGCTGTCGACGTACTGCACCCGCCCAACCTATGCCCACATGCTGGACATGCCGTAACGGGCGGGCAACCACCGCGGACCCCCGACGGGGTGTCACGGCCGGGAGGAGCGGTCCTTAAGGTGGAGGCATGGGGAAGGCAGCGGCAGCACGCAAGCTCGCCTCCGCCGCGGCGTACGGCGGGGGCGGTCTCTCCGTGCTCGGTGCCGGCCTCTACGGCGTGCTCGCCACGGAGGCCCGCTGGGCGCGCAAGACCATCGGCCCGATGATCGAGCACCCGCCGCCGGACTCGACCGGCTGGTACGGCCGCGGCCGCCCCGGCCCGGCGCTGCGGATCGCCCTCATCGGTGACTCCAGCGCGGCCGGGTACGGCGTCGAGCGGGTCGAGGACACCCCCGGCGCGATCCTGGGCAGCGCCGTCGCCGAGCACGCCGACCGCCGGGTCTACCTGCGCGACTTCGCCGTGGTGGGCGCGAAGTCCTCCGACCTCGAGGAGCAGATCGACCGGGCCCTACCGATCACGCCCGACGTGGCCGTGATCCTCATCGGGGCCAACGACGTCACCCACCTGCTGACGCCCTCGACCTCCGTGCGGCACCTCGCCGAGGGCGTGCGCCGCCTCCGGGAGGCCGGGGTCGAGGTCGTCGTGGGCACCTGCCCGGACCTGGGCACCATCAAGCCGATCGCGCCGCCGCTGAAGCAGGTCGCGCGCTCCTGGTCGCGCCGCCTGGCCGCCGCCCAGACCATCGCCGTCATCGAGCAGGGCGGCCGCACGGTCTCCCTCGGCTCGATCCTCGGCCCTGAGTTCGCCGCGGCGCCCGCACTGCTCTTCGGTCCCGACCAGTTCCACCCCTCCGCCGCGGGCTACCGCTCGCTGGCGGGCGTGATGGTGCCCTCGGTGCTCGCCGCCGTCGGGGTCATCGAACCGGACGAGACGGCTCTCGAGGCGCTGCGCGGCGAGGGCGTGCTCCCGATCAGCGACGCCGCCATCCGTGCCGTCCAGGTGCCCGGCACCGAGCTCGACGGCACCGAGGTCGGAGGCTCGCGCCGCGGGGTCCGCGGGCTGTGGGTCGAGCTGCGCCACCGTCGCCGCCACCCCGACACCGAGGCCGAGACACCCGACGAGGTCGACACCGATGCCGCCGCCCCGGCCGAGGACGTGGACGACGACGGCCCGCTGGCCGAGGTCGTCGACCTCAAGGTCGCCGAGGGCTGAGCGGGACGCGTCATCGGCCCCGCTGGTGGTGGTCGAGCGAGCGGCACCGCTGAGCCTGCGAAGCGGTGACCCGCGGGGCGAAACCCGGGGACGCGTCCCACGAGACACGAAGGCCCCCGGCTGGTGCCGGGGGCCTTCGTGGTTGACGCGCCGACCTTGCGGGGGGACGCGACGTGCTGTGGCGCTAGCTCACTCCTGCGAGAAGAACGCCATGATGCGCAGGAGGTTGGTGTAGATCCAGACCAGCGAGACGGTCATCGCGAAAGCCGCGGTCCACGACTCACGCTCGGGGGCGCCGTACCGGATGCCCTGCTCGACGAAGTCGAAGTCCATGATCAGCATGAACACACCGAGCACCAGGCCGGCCACCGCGGTGACCATGCCCAGGCCGCTGACGCCGAACAGGCCGATCTGGGCGCCGAAGAGGCCCAGGACCAGCTCCATGAGCGAGAGACCGATCATGCCGAAGACGGCCGCGACGACGAACTTACGGAACTTGTCGCCGACCTTGATGTCGAGGATCTTGTACGCCGCCAGCGTGCCGGCGAAGGCCGCGAAGGTGCCGATCACCGCACCCTGGACCGCGCCGGGGTACATCACGTTGAACAGCATCGAGATCGCGCCGAGGGCGATGCCCTCGAGGGCGGCGAACGCGAGCACCAGCGGCGGGCTGATGACCTTCTTGAACGAGTTGACCAGCGAGAGCACGAAGGCACCGAGGAAGCCGAAGGTGGCCACCGCGCCGACGGTGCCGATCGCCGAGCTCGCGGTGTCCTCGTTGATCTCGGGCAGCATCACCCAGGTCGCGAGGGCGGTGACGATGACGACACCGAGGGTGATGCCGGTCTTCTGGACCACCGAGTCGATGGTCATGGGGGCGCTGGGCGCCTGCGGGGCGGGCGCGTAGCCCTGGGTGTCACCGGGGGCGCCGACGCCCCACTGCGAGGGGTCGGAGCCGTAGCCGGAGTTGCCGTAGGACTGGGTTCCGTGGGCGCCGCTTCCGCTGAACGCCTCGGACCGGCGGAACACCGGGTTGTTGCTCTGCATGGTCTCTCCTTGGAGGCCGTCGGAGGCCGCCGGGCGGCGGCCCACAGGGGATGTACCCACCTTAGGGGGTCCTGATCCGTACAACGCTCGCCCGGGCGGTGGCGTTCCCGCGGAGCCTGAGGATCCGCTGAGAGCCACGCCCGGCGTCGTACGTCGTCGGGCGTGGCGGCGTCGACCCGGCCGGCCAGGCCGGCCCGGTCGACCGCTGGTGCCCCCGGCGGGATTCGAACCCGCACCACAGCGCTTTTAAGGCGCCTTCCTCTGCCGGTTGGGACACGGGGGCCCGATGCAACGACGGACGTCATGCGGCGGGGACGTCCGTCGCCGCGCAGCGTATGACGTCCCGGGACCGTACGCCGCCGGGTGGCCGCCGCTCAGAGGTAGGTCTGGCGGGCGAAGATCGCGTGCGCCCCGGCGACCCGGTCGACGAAGAGCAGCCCCTGGCAGTGGTCGATCTCGTGCTGCAGGCAGCGGGCCTCGAAGGCGTTCGCGTGCAGCTCGACCTCCTCACCGGTGCCGGGCAGCTCGCCGCGCACGACGATGCGGGAGGCGCGCTTCACGTCCCCGGTGAGGTCCGGGACGCTCATGCAGCCCTCGCGGGCCTTCTCGTTGCGGCTGCCCGCGACGACCTCGGCGTTGCAGAGCACGAACGTCCCGTGGTGGTCGCGGGTCTTCGGGTGTGCGGAGACGTCGACGCAGAAGACCTGCGCCCCCACCCCGACCTGCGGGGCGGCCAGGCCGACGCACCCGGGGCTGACGCGCATGGTGGCGACCAGGTCGGCGGCCAGCTGGACGCTCTCGGGGCTGGTCGGGTCGACCCGCTCCCCCACCGTCGACAGCACGGCCGCGGGCGCGCGCACGACCTCGAGCACGCGTCCCTCGACCCCCAGGTCGGTCTCGCTCCAGGCCAGGACGCGCTCGTGGACGCCCCCGGTGCCCGGCTGCTGCCCGCCCTGCGGGTCTCCCTGGTTGCTGTGGGGGTCGCTCACAGCTCGTCGGCCTCGGCCGGGCGCAGCGTGGCGCCGACGCCCAGGTCGCTGGCGGCGGCCCGGATCGCGGCACCGACCGCGTCGACGTCCGCGTCAGCCGGCAGGTCGATCTCGGCGACCAGCAGGTACAGGTCGCCCGCCAGCCGGGTCGTGAGGTCGGTGATGTTGCCGCCTGCCTCGGCCACCTGGCCGACGACCGCGGAGACGATGCCGGGGCGGTCGCCCCCGTGCACGGTCAGCACCCACGAGGAGCCGGCGGCGGTGGCCGCGGACTCCTGGGGCACCTCGCGCACGGTCACGGTCAGCGTGCCGTCGTCGGTGAGCGGGGCCAGCGCGGCCTCGATGTCGACGGCCGGGGCCGCACCGGCGCAGAGCAGCATCATCGCGAAGTGACCCCGCAGCAGGGTCATGGTGGAGTCCTCGAGGTTCAGCCCGAGACCGGCGAGGCGACCCGTGGTCTCGGCGATGATGCCGGGGCGGTCGTGGCCGAGGACGGTGACGGCGTGCAGGGTGCTGGGGGCCGTGCTGCGGGGACTGTTCACCCGGGCATTCTCGCAAGGGCCCGTGCGCGACCGAGCACCTCGTCCGTCATCGCCTCCGTGAGCCGCCCGCGGACGGTGTTGTGCGGGCTCGGGTGGTAGCAGCCGAGCAGGGTCCGGACCCGTCCGTCGGCATCGGCCAGCGGCACCTCGACCCCGTGCCCGAACCGCGGCAGCGGGCGCGGTACGCCGAGGCCGGCCCGCTCCAGCGCCGCGAGCGCCGCCGCCCAGCCGAAGGCGCCGAGCGTCACGACGACCTCCACGTGGGGCAGCACCAGCGCCAGCTCCCGGTCCAGCCAGGAGGCGCAGGTGTCGCGCTCGGCCGGGGTCGGCTTGTTGGCGGGCGGGGCGCAGCGCACCGCCGAGACGAGGCGGGCACCGTCGAGCCGCTGCCCGTCGTCGCGGTGGGTGCTGGTGGGCAGGGCCGCGAGGCCCACCCGGTGCAGGCTGGCGAACAGCCAGTCGCCGGACCGGTCGCCGGTGAAGACCCGGCCGGTCCGGTTGGCGCCGTGGGCCGCGGGCGCCAGGCCCACGACCAGGATGCGCGGCTCGGGGTCGCCGAAGCCGGGCACCGGCCGGCCCCAGTAGGTCTGGTCGGCGTACGCCGCCCGCTTCTCGGTCGCGACCTGCTCGCGCCACGCGACCAGCCGGGGGCAGGCGCGGCACTGCGACACCTGCTCCCCCAGCCGGTCGAGGGCGTCGGCGGGCTCGGTCAGGGAGTCGCCTGCTGCGTGAAGCCGCCGCTCGGCACGGCGCTCTGCACCTTCTCCTTGGCCGCGTCCATCGCGGCCTCGGCCTGCGTGGTGGCCTGGTCGACGGCCTTGTCCTTCGCCGACTGCACCCGCGGGTCGCGGGCGACCTTCTGCGCCGTGGTCTTGATCTGCTCGTACCGCTCGTGGCCCGCGCGGGCGCCCAGGACGTACCCCACGCCGGCCGCGGCCAGCATCGTCAGCTTGCTCATTCGTGCTCCTCCTCCAGATCGGTTGCCCGGTCACTGTTCCCGACCGTCCCCGGACGCACGCCACCCGATGTGGTGGGTCTGGGGGTGGCGTGGGTGGTCGTGGGGCTCCGCCGGTCCGGCGCCGAGGTGGTGGGGGCGCACGGGGCCACGGCCGCCCGACGACGCCCCCTTCGTCGGAACCACCCGCCTCGTTCGTCCCTCACGAGGCGGGGGCCAGGCCCATCCACCCTCCTCCGGGGGCGTCGTCGGTCGGCCATGTCCCCGCGCGCCCTGTGGCGTCGGCGCCGGGCCGGCTCCGCAGGTGTCGGGGCGTCGCCGGTCAGGCGCGGAGGGACCAAGCGATGCCGTCGAGGATGTCGGACTCGCTGACGACCAGCTCGGTGACCCGGGTGCGAGCGAGGACGCGGGAGAGGACGAGGGCACCGGCGGCGATGACGTCGGCGCGGCCGGGGTGCAGCCAGGCGAGGTCGGCGCGCTCGGCGGCGGTCGAGCCGAGGAGGCGGTCGCAGAGGGCGTGGACGTCGGCGACGGGGAGGCGGGCGCCGTGCGTGGCGCCGCGGTCGTACGCCGACAGGCCGAGCACCCCCATCGCCAGTGTCGTCACGGTGCCGGCCACGCCCACGACCGTGCGGGCTGCCGCCGGGTCGACCGGGCAGGCGTCCAGCGCGGCGTCGACGTCGGCCACGCAGGCGGCGACCTGCTCGCGGGTCGGGGGCTGACCCGCGACGGCGGGCACCAGGTGGCGCTCTGTCATCCGCACCGAGCCGATGTCCATCGAGTGCGCGGCGTCCGGGCTGGCGCCGGCGCCGAGGACGAGCTCGGTGGAGCCCCCGCCGATGTCGAGCACGAGCAGCGGACCGTCGGCGGCGGGGTCGATGCCGGGCAGCCCGCCGGTGGCGCCCGCCCAGGCCAGGGCTGCCTCCGCAGGCCCGGTCAGCACCTCGGGCTCGACGCCCAGCCGGGCGAGCACCCCCGCGGCGAAGTCGGCGGCGTTGGCGGAGTCACGGGTGGCGGAGGTGGCGCAGAAGCGGATCCGGTCGACGCCGTGGCGGGCCACCAGTGCGGCGTACTCCTCCACCGCGGCGAAGGTGCGGGCCAGCGCCTCGTCGGCGAGCCGGCCGGTGCGGTCGACGTCCTGGCCGAGCCGGACGATCCGCATCTCCCGCTCGAGGTCGGCACCATGCTCGTCGAGGACGAGCAGCTTGATGGTGTTGGTGCCGCAGTCGATGGCCGCGACCCGCACTAGGCGTGCTCCCCTGCGTCAGGACCGGCGTCCGCACCGCTGGTGGGGTCACCCACGCACGGGCCGGGCTCCCACCACGGGCCGAGCAGGTCGAGCACCTCGTCGCCGAGCGGGTTGACCCCGCGGCCCATGGCCAGGGACTGCCCGGCCAGGACGTGCAGGCACTTGACCCGGTCGGGCATGCCGCCGGCGGAGATCCCCTCGATCTCGGGGACGTCCAGGCCGTGCTCGGCGGCGATGGCGCCGCGGACCTCGAGGTAGCGCTCGTGCGCGGCGGCGTACGCCGCGGCCAGCTCGGGGTCGGTGCCGAGCCGGTCCTGCATCTCGCGCATCAGGCCGGAGCCCTCGAGGGTGCCGATCCGGGACGCCGCGCGCGGGCAGGTGAGGTAGAAGGTGGTGGGGAACGGGGTGCCGTTCGGCAGCCGGGGCTGCGTGGCGACCACGTCGGGGTGGCCGCAGGGGCAGCGGTGCCCGACGCCGTGGACGCCGCGGGACTCGCGGCCCAGCTGGGCCTCGACGGCGGCGGCGTCGGCCTCGGAGAAAGGCTCGGCCGGCCAGCCCGTCGCCTGCTCGATCGACTCCTCGCCGGCCTGCTCGGGGGACTCAGCCATCCCCGTCCTCCGTCCCGCTCTCCTGGGAGCCGTCGATCTCGGTCAACGGGGGCGTGCCCTCGTCGACGGGGGGCCGGCCGGCCAGGACGATGGAGTCCCAGGCGTCCTCCCAGACCGCGGGCTCCTCCTGGTCGCCGACCTCGTCGGGGTCGGCGAGCTCGGCGGCGCTCTCCAGCGGCTCGCCGTCCTCGTCGAGCACGACGTAGGAGGTCTCCCCGGGCAGGACGTAGCCCAGCTCGCGGGCCTCCTGCTGGACGTAGGCCGGGTCGTCCCAGCGGCGCATCTCCCGCTCCAGCTGGTCGATGGCCGCCTCGCGCTCGGCGATCTCGGCGCGCAGGGCGTCGAGCTCGCCGCGCTGCTGGAGGTAGGCCCGCGCTGAGGAGGCGTAGGAGACCACCAGCACCGCGAGGACCAGCACCAGCACCGTGGCACGGCTCGTGAGCCGCGGTCGCCTGCGCCCGGGGGCGCCCGTCCCGACGGCCGCCCGCGCGGGGCGCGCCGTCGGGCGCGAGGTCCGGCCGGGGCCGGTGCGGCCTCGCGGCCCCGAGGCGCGCGAGGACGTACGACGATCGGCCGGCATGGTCCTAGGGTCGCTCAGGAGGAGTAGCGCGGGAACGCCGACACACCGGCGTACCGTGCCGCGTCGCCGAGCTCGTCCTCGATCCGCAGGAGCTGGTTGTACTTCGCGACCCGCTCGGAGCGCGCGGGGGCGCCGGTCTTGATCTGGCCGCAGTTGGTGGCCACGGCGAGGTCGGCGATGGTGGTGTCCTCGGTCTCGCCGGAGCGGTGGCTCATCATGCAGCGGTAGCCGTTGCGGTGCGCGAGGTCCACGGAATCCAGGGTCTCGGTGAGCGAGCCGATCTGGTTGACCTTGACCAGCAGGGCGTTGGCCTGGCCGCCGCTGATGCCGCGCTGGAGCCGCTCGACGTTGGTGACGAAGAGGTCGTCGCCGACCAGCTGGGTGCGGGCACCGAGCTGCTCGGTGATGGTGCGCCAGCCCTCCCAGTCGTCCTCGTCGAGCGGGTCCTCGATGGAGACGATCGGGTAGGCGTCGACCAGGCTCGTGTAGTAGGCGGTCATCTCGGCCGCGGACTTCTGCTGGCCCTCGAAGGCGTAGGAGCCGTCGGTGCAGAACTCGGTGGCGGCCACGTCGAGCGCGAGCACGATGTCCTTGCCCAGCTCGTAGCCGGCCTTGTCGACCGCCTCGGCGATCAGGTCGAGCGCGGCGCGGTTGGACTCCAGATCCGGGGCGAAGCCGCCCTCGTCGCCGACGCCGGTGGCCAGGCCGCGGGACTTCAGCACCGACTTGAGCGCGTGGTAGACCTCCGCGCCCGAGCGCAGCGCCTCGCGGAACGAGGGCGCCCCGATCGGGGCGATCATGAACTCCTGGATGTCGACGTTGGTGTCGGCGTGCGCGCCGCCGTTGAGGATGTTCATCATCGGCACGGGCAGGACGTGGGCGTTGGGGCCACCGACGTAGCGGTAGAGCGGCAGGCCGGCGGAGTCCGCGGCGGCGCGGGCCACGGCCAGCGAGACGCCGAGGATCGCGTTGGCGCCGATGGTGGCCTTGTTGGGCGTGCCGTCGGCGTCGAGCATCGCCTGGTCGACCAGGCGCTGGTCGTCGGCGTCGAGGCCCTCGATGGCGGGACCGAGGGTCTGCACCACCGCGTCGACGGCCTTCTCGACACCCTTGCCGAGGTAGCGGTCGCCGCCGTCGCGCAGCTCCACGGCCTCGAAGGCGCCGGTCGAGGCGCCCGAGGGCACGGCGGCACGGGCGAAGGTCCCGTCGTCGAGCAGGACCTCGACCTCGACGGTGGGGTTGCCGCGCGAGTCGAGGATCTCGCGGGCGCCGACTGCTTCGATGGATGCCACGGTGCTTCTCCTGGGTGCCTGGGGGCAGGCTCGCGACGAGCCCGTACGTCGGCCCACGAGCCTAGGGCCTCGCGCGGCCCGTCCCCGCCGCGGGTCGCCGGGCCGGACGTCGCGGCGGACGCCCCGCGCGGCCGGGGCCGCCCCGATGCGACCGCCGGTGTTCACCGACCCGACCGTCCGGCGTCACGCGGGCGTCCGCGGCGCGCGGTGGGGTCGGGGGGTTTGTCCCCCACCCCGGAAGGCTCCTGACGTGCCGCACCCTGCTCCCCACCGGCCCACCCACCGCCGCGACCGCACCTCGCTCCGTACGACGGTGCGCCCCCGCCCCGCGACGACCGCGGTCGCCGCGCTCCTCACCTCCGGGCTCGTCGCCGCCCTCGGGACGGGCGTGGCGGTGGCCGGTGCCTCCGTCGACCCGACCGGCGAGGTCGACGCCCGCGCCACCACCGCGGCCTCGCACGCAGCCGGTGACTGGTTCGTCCGCACCGCGACGTACCCCGTCTTCCGCAACGTGCCCGAAGGCGTCGACCCCGCCGACACGACCGTCGCGGAGATCTCCGACGTCAGCGAGGACGGCCGGACGGTCGTCTACACCGACGCCGAGGGCCGCCGGATCGGCTTCCTCGACATCACCGACCCGTCCGCGCCGGTGGGTGCCGGGACGCTGGACATCGCCGCGCTCGGTGCCGCCTCGGACTCCCCGACCTCGGTCGCCGTCGTCGGCCCGCACGTCCTCGTCGCCGTCGACACCTCCACCAGCTTCACCGACCCCTCGGGCCGCCTCGACGTCATCGACCTCGCCACCCGCACCCGCGTCGCCAGCCACGACCTCGGCGGCCAGCCGGACTCCATCGCCGTCAGCCCCTCGGGCGAGGTGGCCGCGATCGCGATCGAGAACCAGCGCGACGAGGACGTCCTCCCCGACGGCGCCGGCCCGGACGCCGAGGAGGGCGACCTCCCGCAGGCTCCGGCCGGCTTCGTGCAGGTCCTGGACCTGGCCGGAGACCCGACCACCTGGGTCCCGGAGCCGGTCGTCCTGGACGCCGCGGACCTCGCCGGGCTCGACACCCCCGAGGACGCCGAGCCGGAGTACGTCGACATCAACGAGGACGACGAGCTGATCCTCACGCTGCAGGAGAACAACGGTCTGGTCGTCATCGACCTCGCCACCCGCGAGGTCGTCCGTGCGTTCGGCGCCGGGTCCGCGCGCCTCGAGGGCGTCGACACCACCGACGACGGCGTCTTCAACGCCACCGACACCATCGAGGTGCCGCGCGAGCCGGACTCGGTCCAGTGGGTCGGCGAGGACCTGGTCGCCACCGCCAACGAGGGCGACTGGAAGGGCGGCAGCCGGGGCTGGAGCGTCTTCGACACCACCACGGGCGAGGTCGTCTGGGACGCCGGGACCTCCTTCGAGGACCTCGTGGTCGCCCACGGCAGCTTCAACGACGGCCGGGCCGACAACAAGGGAGCCGAGCCGGAGGGGCTGGCCTTCGCGGAGGTCGGCGGCACGCCGTACGCCTTCGTCGGGTCCGAGCGTTCCAACCTGGTCGCCGTCTACGACATGACCGACCCCACCGAGCCCGCCTTCGTCCAGGCGCTGCCGACGACCAACGGCCCCGAGGGCCTGCTGCCGGTGCCCTCGCGCGACCTGCTCGTCGTCTCCTCGGAGGAGGACGACGCCGAGGCCGGGGTCCGCGCGACCGTGGCGCTCTTCGAGCTCGGCGCCGAGGGCCACGTGTGGCCCGACCTGGTCTCGCTGCCCGCCGACGGCCGCACCCGCCCGATCGGCTGGGGTGCCCTCGGTGCGCTGACCGGCGACCTGTCGGACCCGCAGGCCCTGTGGACCGCCAGCGACGCGGCGTACTCGCCGGCCCGGCTCTACCGCGTGGACGTCTCCTCGCAGCCGGCCGTGATCGACCGGGTCGTCGAGGTCACCGAGGACGGCACACCGGTCGACCTGGACGTCGAGGGCATCGCCGCCCGCGCCCAGGGCGGCTTCTGGCTCGCCGCCGAGGGCGCCACGGGTCCGGAGAACGCGCTGGTGCGCGTCGACGACGACGGCGCGGTGCAGGAGCGGGTGGCGCTCCCGGCCGAGGTGGCCGCCGGGCTCAAGCAGTGGGGCCTGGAGGGCGTGGCCGTCCGCGGCTCCGGCGCCGCGGAGACGGTGTACGTCGCGCTGCAGCGCGAGCTGACCGGGGAGGCGACCGCACGGATCGGCCGCCTGGACGTCGCCAGCGGCACCTGGACCTGGTTCGGCTACCCGCTGGAGACCACCACGACCGAGAACGACTGGATCGGCCTCTCGGAGATCACCGTCGTCGACCACGACACCCTCGCGGTCATCGAGCGGGACAAGCAGGTCGGCACCCGAGCCGCGGTGAAGCGCGTCTACACCGTCGACCTGCCCGCCGGCTCGGCCACGGCCGTGACCCCGGTGGAGAAGAGCCTCGCCCTGGACGTGCTGCCGCTGCTCAAGGAGCGCAACGGCTGGACCCAGGAGAAGCTCGAGGGCCTCGGCGTCACGACCCGCGGCGAGGTGTACGCCGTCACCGACAACGACGGGGTCGACGACGCCACCGGTGAGACCCAGCTGCTCTCGCTCGGTCGCGTCACCGACGTCTTCGACGACGCCACCGGCACCACCACCCGGCTGCGGGTCAAGGGCCGCACGCGCTCGGCCGACCAGCCGTTCCGGGTCGTGGTGACCGTCGCCCCCGGCGCTGCCGCCCGGGGTCGCGTCGTCGTGCTGGTCGACGGTGAGCGCGCGGCCTCCACGGACGTCACCGGCCGGCGCACCGCGCTCAGCCTGCGGATCCGCGAGGCCGGGCGCCACGAGCTGGTGGCCCGCTTCACCGGCGGGCCCACCGCCGGGGCCTCGGAGTCCGAGCCCGTGGTCGTCCGGGTGCGCCGGCGCTGACCCGCCCCACCACGGCCTGACCGGCCGACCACCGTCACGGGCGGCGCTGCGCGAGCCACGCGCAGCGCCGCCCGTCGTGCGTCCGGTCCCGCTTCCGGCCCCACTACGGTGGAGGACGTGCAGGACTACCGCGACCACGACGCCGTCTCCCTCGCCGAGCTGGTGCGCACCGGTGGGACCACCTCCGCCGAGCTGCTCGCCACGGCCCGCGCCCGCCTGGCGGAGGTCAACCCCGTCCTCAACGCCGTCGTGCGCGACGTCCACCCGCCGGCGCCGACCGGCCCCGAGCCCGAGGGCGGCCGGCCGTTCGCCGGGGTCCCGTTCCTGCTCAAGGACCTGCACCAGGACCTGGCCGGGGTGCCGACCAGCAACGGCAGCCGGGCCCTGCGCGACGTGCCGGCGGCCGAGACCGCCACCACGGTCGAGCGCTGGATCGAGGCAGGGCTGGTCGTCTTCGGCAAGACCAACACCCCGGAGTTCGGCGCGAAGGCCCTCACCGAGCCGCACGTCTTCGGACCCGCCCGCAACCCCTGGGACACCGACCACACCCCGGGCGGCTCCTCGGGCGGCAGCGCCGCCGCGGTCGCGGCCGGTGTCGTCCCCTGCGCGGCCGCCAGCGACGGTGGTGGCTCGATCCGTATCCCGGCCTCGGCCTGCGGCCTCTTCGGCCTCAAGCCCAGCCGCGGCACCCTGCCCCACGGCCCCGCCCACGGCGAGCCGATCGGCGGCACCGCCACCGACGGCGTGATCTCCCGCAGCGTCCGCGACTCCGCCGCGATGCTCGACGTGCTGGCCGGACCCAGCGACACCTCGGCGTACCTCCCCGGCGGGCTGCCGCAGGGCGGGTTCGCCGCGGAGGTCGGGCAGGACCCCGGCCGGCTGCGGATCGGGGTCACCTGGGCCAGCTCCATCAACGCCGACCCCCACCCCGAGGCGGTCGCGGCCGCGCGCCGGGCCGCCGACCTGCTCAGCGACCTGGGGCACGAGGTGGTGGAGGTGCCGACGCCGGTCGACGACGCCCAGCTGGCCAAGGACTTCCTCACCACGTGGTTCGTCCACTGCGCGGCCTCGGTCGCCGAGGCCATGGAGGCCGCCGGCGTCGGCGAGGACCACTTCGAGCCCGACACCCGCGTCATGGCGGCCCTGGGCCGCGCGACCAGCGCGCTCGACTACGTCCGCGCGGTCGAGGGCCGGCACCAGCACGTACGACGCCTCGCGGCCTTCCACGCCGACCACGACCTGCTGCTGACCCCGACCACGGCCACGCCGCCGCCGCGCATCGGCGCCTTCGACCTGCCCGCGCCCGTCGCGCTCGTCCAGCGGGCGCTGCTGACGGCCAAGGCCGGCGGGGTGCTGCGCTTCACCCCGCTCGTGGACCAGATGATCAGCCAGAACCTCGGGTGGGTGCCCTACACCCAGCTCGCCAACCTCACCGGCCGCCCGGCGATGAGCGTGCCGCTGCACTGGACCCCTGAGGGCCTGCCGATCGGCTCGCAGCTCGTGGGTCGGCTGGGCAGCGACGGGCTGCTGCTGCGGGTGGCCGCCCAGCTCGAGCAGGCCGCCCCCTGGTGGGACCGCCGCCCGCCGCTCTGACCCACCCGCCCCCGCCGACGCGCCGGCCCCGCCGAGCCGTCAGTTTCGAACCGCCGACCCGTCAGTTCCGAACCATCGACCCGCCAGGTCCGCACCCCGGGGACCGTCGGCGCGGCGGCGTACGCCGGGTCAGCCGCCGGCGCGCTTGATCTGCTCCCAGCGCCGGTCGATCTCCTCGGCGCTGAGCCCGGCGGCCTCGGCACGCTGCTCCGGGGTGCCGAAGACGTGCGGGTTGCGTCGGCGCATCTTGGCCACGATGCCGTCGGCGACGTCGTCGATCGTGAACTGACCGGCCTCCGCGGCGACCGCGGCGTGGAAGTAGACCTGGAGCAGCAGGTCTCCCAGCTCCTCGCACAGGTGGGCGGGGTCCCCCTCGTGCACCGCCTCGGCGACCTCCGCCGCCTCCTCGGCCAGGTAGGGCAGCAGCGAGGTGTGGGTCTGGCCGCGCTTCCAGGCGCACTCCGCGCGGAGCCTGGCCATCACCGCGCGCAGCTCCAGCAGCGGCTCGGGCTGCGGGGGCTGCTCGGGGGTCATGGGCTCAGCCCTGGCCGCCGTTCGGGTTCTCCAGCGGGATCGGGGGCGCCTGGGCCGGCTCGGGAGCGTCCTCCTCCGCGGCGCACGCCTGCGACTGCGGCAGCGAGGAGACCAGCGTCGTGAGCTCGGCCTGGGCCGCCGGGTCGCCCTGGGCGGCGCGGTTGCGCAGCTCGTCGGCCTGCGCGCGCAGCGTCGCGGCCTCGGAGACGGCGGTGGAGGTGTCGGAGAGGAGGGCGCCAGAGGCGGCCTCGGTGAAGTCGACCTGGTCGAAGAGCGGGTTGACGTCGATGTCGTTCTCGGCCTGCCACTGCTCCAGGTAGGCCTGGTAGGCCGGACCCGGCTCGACCAGCTCCTCCTCGCTCAGCGTCGGGTCCACGACCTCGCTGATCACGCTGCTGAGGTAGGCGCTGGCGGCAAAGACCGGGATGGAGGCGTCGTCGGCCTCGTCGGCGGTGAAGCCGAAGCTGTTGCGGGCCTGGCGCTCGGCCTCACGGCGCAGCACGTCGGCGTCCAGGCCGTTCTCCTCCGCGATCGCGGTGGCGACCTCGGTGACGACCAGCTGCTGGACCACGATGCCGCGCAGCTCGGCGCCGGTGAAGCCACCCTGGAGCAGCTCGGGCGAGCCCTGCAGCACCTCGCAGGTGTCGGCCACCGCCTCGGCGACCTGGTCGAGGCTGATCTCGGCGCCCTCGACGTCGGCGGCCACACCGGGCCGGATCTCGGCGTCGGAGACACCGCACCCGCTGAGGGCGCCCGTGGCGAGCACGGCAACCGCGGCGAGACCGGCGAGGGGACGGGAGAGGCGCACGGGGAGCTCCTGTGGGGTGGTGTGACCTGCGCCGCCCATTGAACCAGCCGCGCGCACGCGATCAGGTCGGCGGGTCGACCACCTGGTCGATGACGCCCTTGGCCCACTCCAGCAGCGCGATCCCGTCCAGCGGACGCCCGCCGACCACGGCGGTCTGAGGGCGCGGCACGAGGATGGTGTCGGTCTGCGGCTTGACCAGCGACTTGGGGTAGAGCCGCTGCAGGCGCACCACCTTGGAGTCGGGCAGGGACACCGGCGCGAACCGGACGTTCCTGCCCGCGATGGTGACCTCGCCGATGCCCGCGGCCCGCGCCCGCGCACGGAACCGCGCCACGAGCAGCAGCGAGACCACGACGATCGGCGGGTCGCCGTACCGGTCCTTGAGCTCCTCCTCGATCGCGTCGACGTCCTCGTCGGAGCGCACCTCGGCGAGCCGCTTGTAGATCTCCAGGCGCAGCCGCTCGGAGCCGATGTAGTCGTGCGGCAGGTGCGCGTCGACGGGCAGCTCGATGCGGACCTCCTGGAGCTCCGGCTCGCCCTCGCCCTTGAACTCCGAGACGGCCTCGCCGACCAGCCGGACGTAGAGGTCGAAGCCGACGTCGGCGATGTGGCCGGACTGCTCGCCGCCGAGCAGGTTGCCCGCGCCGCGGATCTCCAGGTCCTTCATCGCGATCGCCATGCCGCCGCCCAGGTCGGAGTGCTGGGCCAGCGTCGCGAGCCGCTCGTGGGCGGTCTCGGTCAGCGGCTTCTCGCCGGGGTAGAGGAAGTAGGCGTAGGCCCGCTCGCGCGAGCGGCCCACGCGGCCGCGCAGCTGGTGCAGCTGGGAGAGGCCGAGAGTGTCGGCGCGCTCGATGATCATCGTGTTGGCGTTGGAGACGTCCAGGCCCGACTCGACCAGCGTCGTGCACACCAGCACGTCGAAGCGCTTCTCCCAGAAGTCGAGCATCACCTGCTCGAGCTGCTTCTCGTTCATCTGCCCGTGCGCCGTGGCCACGCGCGCCTCCGGCACCAGCTCACGGATCTTCGCCGCGGCCTTCTCGATCGACTGCACCCGGTTGTGGATGTAGAAGACCTGGCCCTCGCGCAGCAGCTCGCGGCGGACCGCGGCGACGACCTGGCGGTCCTCATAGGCACCGACGTAGGTCAGCACCGGGTGCCGCTCCTCGGGCGGGGTGGTGATCGTGGACATCTCGCGGATGCCGGTGATCGCCATCTCCAGCGTGCGCGGGATCGGGGTGGCCGACATCGACAGCACGTCGACGGCCGTGCGCATCCGCTTGAGCTGCTCCTTGTGCTCGACGCCGAAGCGCTGCTCCTCGTCGACGATGATCAGCCCGAGGTCCTTGAACCGGACGTCGGGGTTGAGCAGGCGGTGGGTACCCACCACGATGTCGACCGAGCCCTCGGCCATCATCCGCATCACCTCGGCCGCCTCCTTGTCGGTCTGGAAGCGGCTCAGGGCCTTGAGGACGACCGGGAAGCCGCTCATCCGCTCGGCGAAGGTCGAGAGGTGCTGGGTCACGAGCAGCGTGGTCGGCACCAGCACCGCTACCTGCTTGCCGTCCTGCACGGCCTTGAAGGCCGCGCGGACCGCGATCTCGGTCTTGCCGTAGCCGACGTCGCCGCACACCAGCCGGTCCATCGGCACGACCTGGCGCATGTCGGCCTTGACCTCCTCGACCGTCGAGAGCTGGTCGGGGGTCTCGGTGAACGGGAAGGCGTCCTCGAGCTCGCGCTGCCAGGGGGTGTCGGGGCCGAAGGCGTAGCCCTTGGTGGCCTGCCGGGCGGCGTACAGCTTGATCAGCTCGGCGGCGATCTCCCGCACCGCCTTGCGGGCACGGCCCTTGCGCTTGGCCCAGTCGGCGCCGCCGAGCCGGTCGAGGCTGGGCTGCTCGCCACCGACGTACCGCGTGACCTGGTCGAGCGCGTCGGCCGGGACGTAGAGCCGGTCCGGCGGGGCGCCGCGCTTGGACGCGCCGTACTCCAGGACGAGGTACTCCCGGGTCGCCCCGCCGACCTCACGCTGCTTCATCTCGATGAAGCGACCGACGCCGTGCTGCTCGTGCACGACGTAGTCGCCGGTCTTGAGCTCGAGCGGGTCGATCTGCTTCTTGCGGCGCGCGGGCATCTTGCGCATGTCGCGGGTGGAGGACTTCTGCCCGGAGACGTCCTCGCCGGTGAGCAGGACCAGCTTGTTGGCCTCGTCGACGAAGCCCTGGGTCAGGGCGCCGCAGGTGACGGTGACGACGCCGACCTGCCACAGGTCGCCGTCCTGCGGCTCGACCAGGCGCGCGGGCACCTCGGCCTCGCCCAGCGCCTCGACCATCCGCTGCGCCGGGCCGTGACCGGCGTGGACGACCACGACGCGGTAGCCGTCGGAGCGCCAGGACTCCAGGTCCTTCATCGCCCGCTCGACGTCGCCGCGGTAGGCGTCGACCGGGACCGCGGGCAGCGCCCGGGTGGGCACCGCGCCGACGCTCACGTCGAGGTCGATCGCAGCGGCACCGGTCTCCTCGCGGGCGCCGGGGTCGAGCCCGAAGGGGCTGACCGTCCACCAGGGCCGGTGGCCGTCGAGGGCGTGCTCGCGCACCTCCGCCAGGCTGCGGTACGACGCCGCGCCGAGGTCGATGGGGGCGGTGCCGCCGCCCGCCGCGGCCGCCCAGGAGGCGCCCAGGAACTCCTCGCTCGTCGCCACCAGGTCGTGGGCCCGGGCGCGGACGCGCTCGGGGTCGAGCACCAGCACGTGGGTGCTGGCGGGCATCAGGTCGAGGAGCAGCTCCATCTCGTCGACGAGCACCGGCGCGAGGGACTCCATGCCCTCGACGGCGATGCCGTTGCTGATCTTGTCGGTGAGCTCGAGCAGCTGGGGGTGCTGGCGGCCGAGCTCGGCGGCCCGGGCGCGGACCTCGGGGGTCAGCAGCAGCTCGCGGCACGGCGGCGCCCAGAGCCGCTCGACCGGCTCCAGCGTGCGCTGGTCGGCGACCGAGAAGGCCCGGATCTCCTCGACCTCGTCGCCCCACAGCTCCACGCGCAGGGGGTGCTCCTCGGTGGGCGGGAAGACGTCGACGATGCCACCGCGGACCGCGAACTCACCGCGCTTCTCCACCAGGTCGACCCGGCTGTAGGCGGCGTCGGCCAGGCGCTGGACCAGGTCGTCGAGCGGCGCGCTGTCACCGGCGACCAGCTCGACCGGCGCCAGGTCGCCCAGGCCCTTGACCTGCGGCTGCAGGACCGAGCGGACCGGGGCGACGACGACGTCGAGCGGCCCGTTGGCCCCACTGTTGGTCGAGCCCGTCGAGACCCCGGGGTGGAGCAGCCGCCGCAGCACCGCCAGCCGGCGACCCACGGTGTCGCTGCGCGGGCTCAGCCGCTCGTGCGGCAACGTCTCCCAGCTCGGGTAGTAGGCCACGCGGTCGCGGTCGAGCAGGTCGCCGAGGTGCTCGACGAGGTCCTCCGCCTCCCGCGCCGTCGCCGTCACCGCCAGGACGCTGCGTCCCGCCCGCACGAGACCGGCCACCACGAAGGGCCGCAGCGCCTCGGGCCCGGTGAGGTCCAGGGCGCGCAGCCGTCCGTCGTGCGCGTCCTCCAGCGCCGCGGCGAGGGTCGGGGCGGCGAGGACGGGACCGGCGAGGTCGGTGGACATCTCACTCCTGGGGCACGGCACGGGCACAGCGGAACAGCACGGCAGCCCCCTGTCGGCGTGCGACGGGGGGTGCGGGCTCGATCGTACGTCCGCCCGCCGACAGCAACCCCGTGCGGGCGGGTGAGGTCCGTCGCTGTGCGGGGCGTGCCCCGAGGGGCGTCGGGAGGAGGCTCGGGGCGGTCGGGGCCAGGCTCGGGGCGGTCGCGGGCGGCGTGAGGGGCCGGCTCAGGGGCGGTCGCCGAAGGCCGCCTCCCGCAGCCGACCGAGATCGGGGTCGGACTCCCCTGCCGCGCGCCCGTCGGCCTCGATCGCGTCGAGCTGGGCGGCCCGGGCGGCGAGGTAGTCGACGTACGCCGCCCGCTCGCGCACGTGGGTGCGGTGCAGGCCCAGCACCTCGACGTCGCGGCAGCGGGCGAGCGCGGCGTCGATGCCGGGCCGCGCGCGCTCGGCGGCCCCGGACATGAGGTCCCAGAGGCCGGTGCGCACCGCGAGGGAGGGCCGGATGTACTCCGCCATCGAGCCGAGCACCTGGTCGGCGCGGACGGCCGCGGCGTACGCCTGGTCCCCGCAGGCAGCGAGGTCGCGGTCCTCGCGGCTGCGCGCCTGTTGGTCGACCCAGGCCAGGAGCAGCCCGACGAGGACGAGCGTGCCGGCGACGACCAGGACCAACCGGGTGCGCGGCTCGCGTCGCGCACTGGTCTCCGCACCGGGCCCGGGGTCGGGCGCAGGGTCGTCCACGGGCGCTACCCCAGCCCGCGGAAGGACAGCGCGTGCCAGCGCGGCCCGACGGGCGTGATCTCGACCCGCCGGGGGTCGAGGGAGGCGTCGGGACCGACCTCGGCCTCGCGCACGATCCGCACCTCCAGCCGCGACTCCGCGAGCCCCTCGGCGAGGTCCTCACCCCACTCCACGACGGTGACGGCGTCGTCGAGCGAGGTGTCGAGGTCGAGGTCGTCGAGCTCCTCGAGCCCGTCGAGGCGGTAGGCGTCGACGTGCACCAGCTCGGGACCGTCGACGGTCGAGGGGTGCACGCGGGCGATGACGAAGGTCGGCGAGGTGACCTGCCCGCGCACGCCCAGCCCGGCCCCGAGGCCCTGCGTGAAGGTCGTCTTGCCTGCACCAAGGTCGCCGGTGAGGACGATCAGGTCGCCCCGGGTCAGCTGACCGGCCAGCGAGCGTCCGATGCCGCGCATCGCCTCGGCCGTCGGGGCGTGGAAGACCGCCGTGCGCAGGGGCCGCCGCATCTCCACCAGCGGCGAGCTGCGGGAGATCTCGCGGAAGCCCTGCCGGTCCCAGAAGCGGATGGTCGCCGGCAGCTCCTCGCGCGCGACGACGGTGAGGTCGTCGGTGCCGGTGCCGGACTCCAGGACCGCGTCGACCGTCGCCTCGATCAGCGCGCCCGCGATGCCGTGGCCCTGGTGGCCGGGGACGACGCCGAAACGACGGAGGTAGGTGGTGGAGCCGATCGGGTCGAGGACAAGCGTGCCCACGGGCTCCCCGTCGAGCTCGGCGAGCAGCCCGCCGCCGGCGGCCAGCTTCGCCGCGATCGACTCCTCGGTCTCGTCGAGCGCGGCGGGCCGCGGGTCCATGTCGGGCCGGGCCCCGAACGCCGCCTGCACCACGGACAGCACCGCGGCCGCGGACTCCGGCCCGATCCGGCGTACGACGACGCGCGGGCGCTCCTGGGTCTCGACCTGCTGGTCCTCGGCCTGGGTCATCGGCGCGCCACCCGCTCCGCGGCCGCGGCCAGCAACTGGTCGAGCGCGGCGTTGACCTGCTCGTGCCGCTCCATGATCACCATGTGCCCGGCGCCCTCGGCCTCGGTGAGGACCGAGCCGTCGATCCGGCTGTGCAGCTTGCGGGAGTGCCCGATCGAGGTGAGCCGGTCGGCGGTGCCGCAGATGATGGCCGTCGGCACCTGGGAGAGGGCCTCGACGGCGTGGAACTTGTCGAGTCCGTGCAGGCTCGGGAAGAACTCCGAGAGCACCTCGAACGGGGTCTGGGAGAGCATCGAGTCGACGAAGCGGATGTAGGAGGCCGGCACGTCGTCGCCGAAGGCGAAGAGGTCGGTGAGGACCTCCGCCACGTGGGCGCCCATCCGGCGCACGGCGTCGACGCCGCGGTGCCCGGGTCGCAGGGTCCGCATGGCCCGGGCGGTCAGCGGGCCGCCCAGCTTGGCGGGCGCCACCGGCAGCAGGATCCGGCCGATGTCGAGGCCGCCCGCGGTGGTGGAGACCAGCCCGACGCCGACGATCTTCTCGCCGAACAGGTGCGGGCGCTGCTCGGCCAGCGCGACGATCGTCATCCCGCCCATGGAGTGGCCCACCACCACGACGGGACCGTCGGGGGCGACCTCCTCGATGACCTGCGCCAGGTCGAGGCCGAGCTGGTCGATGGTGGCGTGGTGGTGGTGCGCACGGCCGGAGCGGCCGTGGGAGCGCTGGTCGTAGAAGACCGTGCGCACCAGGCCGCGGTAGCCGGCGCGCTGGAAGTGCCAGCAGTCGAGGTTGAGGGCGTAGCCGTGCACGAAGACGACCGTCAGCTCCGGCCCCTTCGGCCGCGGGCCGCCGGCCGGCTCCTCGCGCTCGTCGACCTCGACGTGCAGCGGCACGCCGTCGGGGGTGACGACCGTGCGGGGAGAGGAGCGCAGGGACCCGAACGGGCTGAGGTCGCCCGCGCCCGTGCGGGCGGCCACGACCCGGCGGCGGCGCGCCACCTCGAAGCCGGCGCCCAGCGCCAGCACCCCGGCCGCCGCGCCGGCGGCCTGCCACAGCCTGCCCCTGTCCTGGCCCCAGACCCGGCCCCAGTCCCTGCCCCGGCTCACGTGTCCTCCTGCTCGTGCTGCTCGCCCACCCAGCGGCGCGCGAAGCGGCCACCGACCCGGGTCACGATCTCGTAGCTGATGGTCTCGCACGCCTCGGCCCAGTCCTGCGCGGTGGGGTGCGGGGCTGCGCCGAACAGCACCACCTCGTCGCCGGCCCGTGCGTGGTCGGGCACCTCCGCGACGACCTGGTCCATGCAGACGCGGCCGCGGACCGGCGCGCGCACGCCCGCGACCGAGACCTCGGCACGGTTGCCGGCGTGCCGCGGGACCCCGTCGCCGTAGCCGACCGGCACCAGCCCCAGGGTCGTCGGCCGCTCGGCGATCCAGGTGTGGCCGTAGGACACCCCCGCTCCCGGCTCGACCCGCTTGACCATCGCGAGCCTCGCGCGCGCCGTCATGGCCGGGCGCAGGTCCAGGGCGGGGCCGTGGCCGGGCGCGGGGTGCAGGCCGTACGCCGCGAGGCCGACGCGCACGAGGTCGTGGTGGGTCCCGGGGTGCAGGATCGCGCCGGCGGAGTTGGCCAGGTGCCGCACCTCCGGGTGCAGCCCTGCGTCGGCCGCCTGCGCCAGCGCGAGCTCGAACGCCGCCTGCTGGGCAGGGGTCGCCGGGTGACCGGGCTCGTCGGCGCACGCGAGGTGCGACCAGACCCCCGTGACGGTCCAGAGCCCCTCGACCTCGCCGCGCCGGGCGGCTGCGACCAGCCCCGGCCAGTCCGCCGGGAGGCAGCCGTTGCGGTGCAGGCCGGTGTCGACCTTGAGCTGGAGGCGGGCCGGGGTCCCGCACCGTCGTACGGCGTCCGCGACCGCGGCCAGGCCGTCCTCGCCGTGCGCAGTCACGTCGATCCCCGCGGCGACCGCCTCGGTCAGACCGGCCTCGCCGGGCACCGAGAGCCAGGTCAGGATGCGGCCGGTGTCCCCGGCCTCCCGCAGCGCCAACGCCTCCTCCAGCGTGGCGGCTCCGAGCCACTGGGCGCCTGCCTCGCGGGCGGCCCGGGCGACCGGGAGCATCCCGTGGCCGTAGCCGTCGGCCTTGACCACCACCATCACGGCGGTCCCGGTGTGAGCGGCCAGTGCGCGCACGTTGTGCCGGACCGCCGCCAGGTCGACGACGATCTCCGCACGCACCGCCGGCTCGGGGGACATCGGCGCCATCCTCCCACCCCGCATCCCCACCCCCGGGTCGACCCGCGCCGGGGGTCGGCTGTGGCCGCGCTCGCGCCGGGGTCGAGGTGCGGGTCGAGGTGCGGGTCGAGGTGCGGGTCGAGGTGCGGGTCGAGGTGCGGGTCGAGGTGCGGGTCGAGCTGCGAGTCGAGGCCTGGAGGCGCGTCCCAGCGCGTCCTCGGGCCTCGACCCGCACCTCGACTCCGGCCTCGACCCCTGCTGCAGGACGCCCCGCGCTCGGACCGCCCCGGTCGGAGACCCTCAGGAGTCGGCGGCAAGCAGGTCCCGCACGACCTCAGCGACCCCGCCCGCGACCTGCCCGGCGACGATCGGCCCACCCCCGGCGACCAGTGTCGCGGCGGCGCCGTGCAGCCAGGACCCCACCGCGGCGGCGTCCCAGGGGTCCAGCCCGGTGGCCAGCACCGCGCCGATGACCCCGCCGAGCACGTCACCGGCACCTGCGGTCCCGAGCCAGGGTGTGCCGGTCGTGGTGACGCGGGTGCGCCCGTCGGGTCGGGTCACGAGCGTGTGCCGCCCCTTGAGCACGACGACGCAACCCCAACGCTGCGCCGCCATCCGGGCGTGGTGCAGCTGGCGCGCCTCCACCTCGGCGCGGTCCACCCCGAGCATCGCGGCCAGCTCGCCGGCGTGCGGCGTCAGGACCAGGTCGGGGCGTCCCTGGTCGGGGTCGAGGTGGGCGAGGGCGTCGGCGTCCACGACGGTGGGTACGCCGTCGGCCAGCGCCGCCGCCAGCTCCTCCCCCGCGGCGTCACCGCCCCCGGACCCGACCACCCAGGCCTGCACCCGACCGGCTCCGACGACCTCGGGGTGCGCCTCGCGGACCCGGTCCGCGACCGCGGTGTCACCCACGTACCGGACCATCCCTGCCAGCCCGCACGCGGCGCCGGCGACGGAGAGCAGGCCGGCGCCCGGGTACGTCGCGGAGCCGGCCCGCACCCCGACGACGCCCCGGGTGTACTTGTGGTCGTCCGGCCCCGGCGGGCGCAGCAGCGCCGCGACGTCGCCCGGTCGCAGGCTCTCGACCGGCGCGTCCGGCAGGTCCGGGTCCAGGCCGATGTCGACCAGGTGCACGGCGCCGCACGCCTGGGCAGCGGGGTCGACGAGGTGGCAGGGCTTGTGGGTGCCGAAGGTGACGGTGAGCGCCGCGCGCACGTGCGGCTCGGGCGTCTCGCCGGTGTCGACGTCGACGCCGCTCGGGGTGTCGACCGCGACGACCGGCACGTCCTCGGCCGCGGCCAGGGCTAGGGCGCGCGCTGCCTCCTCGCGGAGCCCCGGCTTGCCGCCGATCCCGACGATGCCGTCGACCACCACATCCGGGCGCTCGCGCAGCACCCGCGGCGCACCGGCACGGCCACCGGCGGCCGCGAGCGCCGCCAGCCCGCCCTCGTGCGCCGACCCGCTGACCAGCCACGCCTCGACACCGGCGCCCCGACGGGCAAGCCAGGCGCCGGCGTACAACGCGTCGCCGCCGTTGTCGCCCGAGCCCACCAGCAGCAGGACCCGCCTGCCGTACGTCGAGCCGAGCAGGTCCGCCACCGCGACGCCCAGCCCCTGGGCCGCCCGCTGCATCAGCGTGCCCTCCGGCAGCCGCGCCATCAGCGCCGCCTCCGCCGCCCGCACCTGCTCGACCGTGTGCGCCCGCCTCATGCGCCGACCCTAGACGCCGTGGTCCTCTGGCTGTCCTGGTCCAGGCCGGGATCGAGGCCCGGGTCGAGGTGCGAGTCGAGGCCCGGGTCGAGGCCCGGGTCGAGGCCCGAGGACGCGCCCCACCGCGTGCTCAGGCCTCGACCCACACCTCGACTCGGGCGGACACGCAAGACAGCCAGGTGCCTGTGGAGAGACGTTCGACCGGCCGGCTCATCTGGACCACCCTGCTCCGCATGGACCTCGAGGAACTGGCAGCGCGACAGCACGGCATGCTCGCGCGGCGGCAGCTCCTGACCTTCGGCATCGACGCGGACCGGGTCCGCAACCAGGTGCAGGCCCGCCGCTGGGCTCATCGCTCATCGCGGGTCGTCAGCACCTTCACGGGCGGGATGGACGCGCAGCAGCGCCGCTGGCTCGGAGTCCTCCACGCAGGGCCCGGCGCCATGGTCGGGTCCCTGACCGCGGCACGCGACCTCGGCCTGCGCGGATGGGACCGCGACGACGTGACGATCTGGGTCACCGACCCCCTCCACGACGAGCCCGTCGACGGCATCCGGTTCTTCCGCACGCGTCGGCCCCTCGACCTGCTCCAGGGGCCGGGCGACCCCCCGACCGCCAGGTTGGAGCCCGCCCTTCTGCTGTGGGGCGCCTACGAGGCGCCGTGGCGGCACGCGTTCGGGTGTCTCGCCGCTGCGGTGCAGCAAGGTCGTACGACACCAGAGCGACTGCTGCAGTGGGTCGACCAGCTGCGGCCGCTCCGGCGTGCGGCGCACTTCCGCGCCGCGGTGGCCGAGATCGCGGGCGGTGTCCGCTCCGTGAGCGAGGCGGACGTGGCCCGGATGTGTCGACTCGGCGGCCTGCAGCTGCCGCGTCGCCAGACACCTCGGCTCGACTCCCGTGGCCAGCAGCGCTACACCGACTGCGAGTGGGACCTACCTGTCGACGAGGTGCTGGTGCTCGAGGTGGAGGGCACGTTCCACATGGACGTCCAGCACTGGGCAGCGGACAAGAAGCGGACGCGCCGGCTCACGACGCGCGGCCGTCACGTCGTCAGCTGCACGTCGTGGGAGCTGCGCCACGAGCCGGAGCAGCTCGCCCAGGACCTGGCCCGGCTCGGGGTCCCGACCCTCCCGGGTCGAGGTGTGGCTCGAGGTGCGAGTCGTGGTCCGGATCGCGCGGCATAGCGCGTGCTCAGGCCTCGACCCGCACCTCAACTCGGGCCTCGACCCCGAATCCGCTGCCGGCGGGGCACACCTGGTCGGTCACGACTCGAGGACCACCACGGCCGAGGCGATCCCGGCATCGTGGGAGAGGGACACGTGCACCGACGTGGCCCCGACCGCCTCGACCTGGGCAGCGACGGTGCCGCGCAGCTCGAAGCGCGGTCGCCCGCTGGACTCGGAGACGATCTCGGCGTCGTGCCACGACATGCCGTTCGGGGCACCCAGCGCCTTGGCCAGGGCCTCCTTGGCGGCGAACCGAGCAGCCAGGGAGGCGAGGGGCCGGGTCGCCTCGCTCTCGGTGAAGAGACGGTCGCGCAGCCCGGGGGTGCGCTCGAGGGACAGCCCGAAGCGCTCGATGTCGCACACGTCGATGCCGACGCCGATGACCGGCACGCTCACTCCTCCTCGGGACGACGACCGCGCGCGACCGGCCGGGGCGGCGCGGGGGCAGCTACTCGACGGTGACGGACTTGGCGAGGTTGCGGGGCTGGTCAACGTCGTGGCCCTTGGCGGTGGCGAGCTCGCAGGCGAACAGCTGCAGGGGTACGACGGCGAGCAGGGGCTGCAGCAGCACCGGGACGCGGGGCAGCTCGATGACGGTGTCGGCGATCGCGGCGACGGCGGTGTCGCCCTCTTCTGCCAGGCAGATGGTGCGGGCGCCGCGGGCGCGGACCTCCTGGATCGCAGAGAGCATCTTCCCGTGCAGCTGGTCACGCCCGCGCGGCGGGACGACGCACAGCACCGGTTGACCCTCGTCGATCAGCGCGATCGGGCCGTGCTTGAGCTCGCCGCCGGCGAAGCCCTCGGCGTGGATGTAGGCCAGCTCCTTGAGCTTCAACGCCCCCTCCAGTGCCACGGGGTAGCCGGCGTGGCGGCCCAGGAACAGCACGGTGGGCTCGTCCACGTGCGCGCGTGCGAGGTCGTAGACCGCATCGGCGCGGGACAGGACGGTCTCGATGTGGGCGGGGATGGCCTCGAGCTGGTGCAGGACATCGGCGATCTCGTCGCCGTACCTGGTGCCCTTGACCTGCGCGAGGTAGAGCGCGAGCAGGTAGCAGGCCACCAGCTGGGTCACGAACCCCTTAGTCGAGGCGACCCCGATCTCGGGACCGGCGTGGGTGTAGATCACCGCATCCGACTCACGCGGGATGGTCGAGCCGTTGGTGTTGCAGATCGCCAGCACCTTGGAGCGCTGGGTCCGCGCGTGGCGGATCGCCTGGAGGGTGTCGGCGGTCTCCCCGGACTGGCTGATCGCGACCACCAGCGTGGAGTAGTCCAGGATCGGGTCGCGGTAGCGGAACTCCGAGGAGAGCTCGACCTCGACCGGGATCCGGGTCCAGTGCTCGATGGCGTACTTGGCCACCATCCCGGCGTAGAACGACGTCCCGGCCGCGATGATGATGATCTTGTCGATGTCGCGCAGCTCCTGGTCCGACAGGCGCATCTCGTCCAGCTGCAACGCCCCCGTGCGGGTACGACGCCCCAGCAGCGAGTCCGCCACCGCGTGCGGCTGCTCGAAGATCTCCTTGCGCATGAACCAGTCGTGGCCGTCCTTCTCCGCCGCCGACAGGTCCCAGTCCACGTGGTAGGCCTTCGGGGTCACTGGCGCACCGTGGAAGTCGGTCACCTCGACCCCGTCACGGGTGATCGTCACGACCTGGTCCTGACCCAGCTCCAACGCCTCACGGGTGTGCTCGATGAACGCCGCCACGTCCGAGCCGAGGAAGTTCTCCCCCTCGCCCACACCCACCACCAACGGCGAGTTCCGACGCGCGGCGACCACCCGGTCCGGGTCCTCGGCGTCGACCGCCACCAGGGTGAACGCACCCTCCAGCGCCTGGCACACCCGCTGCATCGCCGTCGTCAGGTCCACCCCCGACTCCACCTGCAGCTCCAGCAGGTGGGCCGCCACCTCGGTGTCGGTCTCCGAGGACAGCTGGTGGTCGTCCTCCTCCAGCCGGGCACGCAGGTCGTCGAAGTTCTCGATGATCCCGTTGTGCACCACCGCCACCCGCCGCCGGTTGCCCAGGTGCGGGTGCGCGTTGACGTCGTTCGGCGCACCGTGGGTGGCCCACCGCGTGTGACCGATCCCGATCGTGACCTCGGGCAGCGGCTCCTCGCCGATCAGCTTCTCCAGGTTGGCCAGCTTGCCGGCGCGCTTGCGCCACTCCACCCGGTCCCCGGCCACCAGCGCGACCCCCGCGGAGTCGTACCCGCGGTACTCCAGCCGGCGCAACCCCTCCACCACCACGTCCTGGGCAGAGCGGTGACCGACGTACCCGACGATGCCGCACATGGGCCAGGAGTCTAAGCCCGGTTCCGCCGAACCCCGCCGTCGCGAGCGCCCCGGGGCGGCGCGACGGGGCGGCGCGTGACGACGCGTCGACCGACCAGGCGGCGGGGCGGTCCCCTCCTCCCCGCCGCGTCCTGCCAGACTGACGCGCATGTCCACCCCCGGCCGGGGCCCGCACCAGGGCCACGACGACACCGGGCGGGAGTCCTCACCCTTCATCGAGCTCGAGCGCGACGCCTGGGCCGCCCTCGCGGCGGAGACCGAGAGCCCGCTCACCGCCGACGAGGTCAACGCCCTCCGGGGCCTCGGGGACTCCCTGGACATCGAGGAGGTCCAGGAGGTCTACCTCCCGCTCTCCCGGCTGCTGTCGATGTACGTCGGCTCCGCGGGCCGGCTGCACCGCGAGCAGGAGGAGTTCCTCCAGCGCCCGACGCCCCCGCGCACGCCGTTCGTCATCGGGCTGGCCGGCTCCGTGGCGGTCGGCAAGTCCACGACCGCGCGCGTGCTGCAGCAGATGCTGGCCCACTGGCCCGAGCACCCCAACGTCGCGCTGGTCACGACCGACGGCTTCCTCTACCCCAACGCCGAGCTGGAGCGCCGCGGCCTGCTGCAGCGCAAGGGCTTCCCGGAGTCCTACGACCGCCGCGCGCTGCTGCGCTTCGTCGTCGACATCAAGTCGGGCAAGGACGAGATCGAGGCACCGACGTACTCCCACCTCGTCTACGACGTCGTCCCCGACGAGAAGATCGTCATCAAGCGTCCCGACATCGTCATCATCGAGGGGCTCAACGTCCTCCAGCCGGCCCGCGTGCGCGAGGACGGTCGGACCGGCCTGGCCGTGAGCGACTTCTTCGACTTCTCCGTCTTCGTGGACGCGGGCACCAGCTACATCCGCCAGTGGTACGTCGAGCGCTTCCTGCGGCTGCGCGAGACCGCGTTCCGCGACCCGGGCTCCTACTTCGCGAAGTACGGCGACCTCGACCACGATGAGGCCGTCGCCGAGGCGCAGCGGATCTGGGACACGATCAACGGCCCCAACCTCACCGACAACGTGCTGCCCACCCGCTCCCGGGCGACGCTCGTGCTCCGCAAGGACCGCGACCACTCGGTGCGCTACGTGCGCCTGCGCAAGCTCTGAGCCTCCTCACCCCACCTCCACCGCCTCGACCGTCGCCAGCAGCAGCTCGGCCGTCGCGTCGTCCAGGGCGTCCGCCGGCCCGACGTCGCGCACCAGCACCACCGTGGTCGGTCGGCCGTCCGCGAGCAGCGTGAGCAGGCTGGCGCGGACCCGTGCGGGCTGGCAGGGCCCGTCGACCCGCACCTGCGCGACGAGGTCCGTGCGAAACCCCCGCACGTCCGCGACCTCCACCTCCTGCGGCCGCTCCCCCACGGCCGCCCCCAACCCAGCGGACCACGCCGCCACCTGCAGGTCGTGCGCGGTCACGCTGGTGCCGCCCGAGCGGACCACGCCGACGAAGCCCCGCGACGAGCCAGGCACCTCCGGGCAGGCACCCGGCACCAGCAGCGCCGCTCCCCGCACCGCGGCGGCCGTGCCCCCGTCGGGGTCGGCGTAGAAGAGCCGCTCCCGCGTCGACAGGACCTCGGCCGGCGCTGGGAGCCGGAGCCGCACCCCGTGCCGCTCGAGCACCGGCCCGGCCCCGGCGGAGGTCGCCCCGGCCCGGTCCCGCGCCTGCCCCACCAGCGTCACTGACGTGAGGACGAGCAGCACCGCCGTCAGGGCGACCAGGACCCACACGAGCAGGCGCAGGGTCCCCGAGGTCATGGCACGGTTCTACGCCGGATCACCGACGTCCGCCGCGCTCCCTCCACAGGCGCGGGCGCGCGCTCGAACCAGCGCCGAGTCACCCTCGAACCGGCGCCGAGTCACCCTCGCATCGGCGCCGAGTGAGCGGGCCCCGGCCGGTCGGCCGGGGGAAGGGCTCGGTCAGGCCACGTCGCGGGCGAAGGTGGTCCAGCGCCCGACGACGGTGAGGACGGCGGCGTACGCGAGGAGCACGAGGGCGCCCGCCCAGCCCGGCAGCAGGTCGCCCCCGCCACCGCTGATCTCGCCGAAGAGCGAGGCTCCGACAACGGAGTCGGCGGCGGCGCCGGGGAGGAAGGCCGCGACGCCGGAGAGGGAGTCGACGGCCGAGAGGCCCAGCCGGGCGATCGGCTCGACGAACTGGGTGAAGGCCAGCACCGCGACGATGGCGGCGACCTGGTTGGGGACGACGGCGCCGAAGGCAGCGCCGAGCACGGCCCAGAGGCCGGTGACGAGGATCCCGAGGCCGACGACCCGCAGGACCGCGGGGTCGGTGAGGAAGATGCCGTCGCCGGCCAGCTCGAGGACCGGCGCGGAGGTGGCGAGCAGGCCCGCGACGCCGAGCACGCCGTACAGCAGGCCGACCGCAGCCGCGACGACGAGCTTGGCGGCGAGCAGGACGCCGCGGCGCGGCTCCACGAGCAGCGACTGGGTCAGCGTGCGGTGCCGCACCTCGGTCGTCACCAGCAGGGTGCCGACGAGCAGCGGGAAGACGTACCCGATCGCGTTCAGCGTGCCGAGCACGGCGAGCGCCGCGTCGACCCCGGTGATCGCGGGGGTGTCGGGGCTCGGTGGCGCGGCGGCGAAGGTGAACGCCAGCACTGCGCCCATGAAGGCGAGGTAGGCGGCCATCCCGAGGCCGAGGACCCACCACAGCGCGGTGCTGGTCAGCTTGCGCCACTCGGCGAGCAGCGCGACGTCGAAGCGGTGCGAGGTGCGGCTCACGAGGCGGCTCCGGTCAGTCGCAGGAAGACGTCCTCGAGGTCGGCTCCCCTGGTGGTCAGCTGGTGCAGCTCCAGTCCGGCAGCGTGGGCAGCCGCCCCGACGGTGGCGGCGTCGACGTCGTCGACCTGCGTGCCACGGTCGCGCGGGGCGGCGACCCAGCCCCGCTCGGCGCACAGGGCTGCGAGCGCGGCGGGGTCGGGCGTCTCGACGTACGTGCTGACCCCCGCGAGCGCCGCGAGGTCGGCCAGCGAGGAGGCGTGCACGAGCCGCCCCTTCGCGATGACGACGACGTCGTCGACGGTGTGCTGCACCTCGGCGAGCACGTGGCTGGAGACCAGGACGGTGCGGCCCTCCGCCGCCAGGTGGCGCAGGAAACCGCGCAGCCACACGATCCCCTCCGGGTCGAGCCCGTTGGCGGGCTCGTCGAGCAGCAGCGCCGGCGGGTCGGCGAGCAGCGCGGTGGCCAGGCCCAGCCGCTGCCGCATGCCCAGGGAGTAGCCCCCGACCTTCCGGTCCCCGGCGGGACCGAGGCCCACCAGCTCCAGCACCTCGAGGCAGCGCTGCCGGTCCACCCCCACCTGGGGCGCGTACGCCGTCAGGTGGCCCAGCCCGGTGCGACCGGGGTGGAAGCCGGTCGCCTCGAGCGCTGCCCCGACGAGCGCCCTGGGGACCGGGTGCTCGGCGTAGGGCCGACCGCCCACCAGGGCGCGGCCGTCGGTGGGCCGCACGAGCCCGAGCAGCATCCTCAGGGTGGTGGTCTTGCCGGACCCGTTGGGACCCAGGAAGCCGGTCACGCGCCCGGGGTGGACCTCGAAGGTGAGGTCGTCCACGGCGCGGACCGGTCCGAACGACTTGCCGAGGGCCTCGACGGCCAGGACGGGGGCATCCATGCCCCCGACCGTATCGAGGGGTAAGGACCCCCGTTCACCCGGGAACCCCTGCCGGGGACGCGCTGTCGAGCGAGCGGCACGGTGAACCGGCGACGCCGTGACCCGCGTGTCGAGACCGCGGGGACGCGGGTCTCGACGACGGCTCGCTGGCGCCCGCGTGCGACCAGCCGTCAGAGCGCCAGCCGCTCCCGCACCACGTCGGCGAGCCCGTCGGCGACCCGCTGCGCCTCGGCCTGGGTCGGCGCCTCGACCATGACCCGCACCAGCGGCTCGGTGCCCGAGGCGCGCAGCAGCACCCGACCGGAGTCGCCGAGCGCGTCCTCGGCCGCGGCGACCGCCGAGAGCAGCACCTCGTCGTCGGTGCGCCCGCGGTCGACACCGGGGACGTTGACCAGCACCTGGGGCAGCCGGACCACGGGCTCGGCGAGCTCGCGCAGGCTGCGCCCGGTCCGCTTCATCCGCGCCATCACCTGCAGTGCGGTGAGCAGGCCGTCGCCGGTGGTGGCGTGGTCGCCGAGGATGACGTGACCGGACTGCTCGCCGCCGACGGACCAGCCGCCGGAGCGCATCGCCTCGAGGACGTACCGGTCGCCCACGGCCGTCTGCTGCACGCGGATGCCGGCGTCGCGCATGGCGTGGTGGAGCCCGAGGTTGCTCATGACGGTGACGACGAGGGTGTCCTCGTGGAGCCGCCCCCGGTCCTTGAGCGCCACGGCCAGCAGCGCGAGCAGCTGGTCGCCGTCGACGGTGAGGCCGGTGTGGTCCACGGCCAGGCAGCGGTCGGCGTCGCCGTCGACCGCGAAGCCGGCGTCGGCGCCGTGCTCGAGCACGGCCTGGCGCAGGGCGCGCAGGTCGGTGGAGCCGCACCCGGCGTTGATGTTGAGCCCGTCGGGGCGGTCGCCGATCGGGATGACGGTGGCGCCGGCGGCGGCCAGCGCCCGCGGACCGACCTCGTGCGCCGCGCCGTGCGCGCAGTCGAGCACCACGGTCAGCCCGTCGAGACGCAGCCCGTCGAGGGAGCCCACGAGGTGCGCGGAGTAGTCGGCCACGGTGGAGGCGTACGGCGTCACGCGTCCCACGTCGGCCCCGGTCGGCAGCGCGACCGGGGTGTCCATGGCCTCCTCGATGGCGGCCTCGACGGCGTCGTCGAGCTTGTGCCCTCCGCGACCCAGCAGCTTGATGCCGTTGTCGGGCATCGGGTTGTGGCTGGCGGAGATGACCACGCCGAGGTCGGCCTGCAGCCGGTCGGTCAGGTAGGCCACACCCGGCGTCGGGACCACCCGCAGGCGCAGCACGTCGACCCCGGCGGAGGCCAGTCCGGCCACCACCGCGTGCTCGAGGAACTGCCCGGAGATCCGGGTGTCGCGACCGACCACCGCGAGCGGACGGCGGCCCGGGGCGGTGCCCCCGACCAGCACGCGTGCGGCGGCCTCGCCCAGATGCAGAGCGAGGTCCGCGGTCAGGTCGCCGTTGGCGAGACCGCGGACCCCGTCCGTGCCGAAGAGTCGTCCCACGTGAGAGACGACCGGATCAGCGCTTGGAGAACTGAGGCGCCTTGCGCGCCTTCTTCAGACCGGCCTTCTTGCGCTCGATGACGCGCGCGTCGCGGGTCAGCAGACCGGCCTTCTTCAGCGTCGGGCGGTTGGCCTCGACGTCGACGGCGTTGAGGCAGCGGGCCACGCCCAGGCGCAGCGCGCCGGCCTGGCCGGTGATGCCGCCGCCGTGGATGCGGGCGATGACGTCGAAGCGACCCTCGAGCTGCAGCTGGGCGAACGGCTCGTTCACGACCTGCTGGTGCAGCTTGTTCGGGAAGTAGGAGTCGAGGGTGCGACCGTTGATGGTCCACACGCCGGTGCCGGGGACGATCCGGACGCGGGCGACGGCCTCCTTGCGGCGGCCGGTGGCCGCGGCGGGGGCGATCGTGGCGGGGCGGGCCTCGAAGTCGGCACTGGGCGCGGACTCCGAGGAGTAGGCGATGCCCTGCTCGTCGGTGGTGTAGGTCTCCTCGACCTCGGTGGTCTCGGTGGTGGCGGAGTCAGCCATGTCTAGGTCCTTGTTCTCGTCGTCGATTACTGGGAGATCTGGCTGATCTCGAACGGGGTGGCCTGCTGGGCGGAGTGCGGGTGCGCGGGGCCCGAGTAGACCTTGAGCTTCTTGATGATCTGGCGACCCAGCTTGTTCTTGGGGAGCATGCCCCACACGGCGCGCTCGACGACCTGGCGGGCGTCCTTCTCCAGCAGCTCGCCGTAGGGCGTCTGCGAGAGGCCGCCCGGGAAGCCGGAGTGGCGGTAGGCCATCTTCTTGGTCGGCTTGGAGCCGGAGAGCGAGACCTTCTCCGCGTTGATGATGATCACGAAGTCGCCCATGTCCATGTGGGGGGCGAAGGTCGGCTTGTGCTTGCCACGCAGGAGGTTGGCGGTGGTGGTCGCGAGGCGACCGAGCACGACGTCGGTCGCGTCGATGACGAGCCACTCGCGCTGGACGTCAGCGGGCTTGGGGCTGTAGGTGCGCACGGCAGTACTACCTGTTCGTTCGTCGGTCCCGACCGGGGGTGCCCGGTCGGGGTGGTGCTGCTGCGGCTCCTGACGAACACGGCCTGGTTCGCACCGACCCACCCGGCCGCTCCTCACGGGGAGACCGGGTGCGGCTCACGTCCAGATCTGCACACCGGCACGAGGCACGGCGCGCGGCAGGAGTCGCGACAGGCAAGACTAGGGCTCTGCTGCGGCGTACGCCAAAACGCGAGGCGGGCACCACGTCGGCTGGCGACGTACGCCGCGGGTGCGGCTCCCCCGCGCGCGCGAGCCGGTCCGTGGGACACCCGGTTCCCGCCGCCGCCGATCGCGGACTAGAGTCGATCGGCGTGACCGAATCTCTGACAGTCCGTGACAACCGCACCGGACAGGAGTACGACCTCCCGATCACCGACAACACGATCGCGGCCAAGGACCTCGGCCAGATCAAGCTCGGTGACGACCAGCCCGGCCTCGCCACCTACGACCCCGGGTTCGTCAACACCGCCTCCTGCCGCTCGGCCGTCACCTACATCGACGGCGAGAAGGGGATCCTGGAGTACCGCGGCTACCCCATCGAGCAGCTCGCCGAGGGCTCGACCTTCCTCGAGGTCGCCTACCTGCTCATCCACGGTGCGCTGCCCACGAAGGCGGAGTACGAGCAGTGGGAGCACGACATCACCTTCCACACGTTCGTGCACGAGAACGTGAAGGGCTTCATGGAGGGCTTCCGCTACGACGCGCACCCGATGGGGATGCTGATGGCGTCGGTGGGGGCCCTCTCGACGTTCTACCCCGAGGCGTCGATGATCCAGGACGCCGAGAACCGGCAGATGCAGATCGTCCGGATGATCGCCAAGATGCCCACGCTCGGCGCCTGGTCCTTCCGGCACGCCCAGGGCAAGCCGTTCGTCTACCCCGACAACGAGCTCTCCTACACCGCCAACTTCCTCTCGATGCTCTTCAAGATGAGCGAGAGCAAGTACGAGGCCGACGAGCGCCTCGTGCGGGCGCTGGACACCCTGTTCATCCTGCACGCCGACCACGAGCAGAACTGCTCCACCAACGCGGTGCGCTCGGTCGGCTCCTCGCAGGTCGACCCGTACTCCGCGGTCGCCGCCGGCATCGGCGCGCTCTACGGCCCGCTGCACGGTGGCGCCAACGAGGCCGTGCTGCGGATGCTGCGCCGCATCGGCAACAAGTCCGAGATCCCCGCCTTCATCGAGGGCGTGAAGAACGGCAACGAGCGGCTCATGGGCTTCGGCCACCGCGTCTACAAGAACTACGACCCGCGCGCCAAGATCATCAAGAAGGCCTGCGACGACGTCTTCGAGGTCACCGGGGTCAACCCGTTGCTCGAGATCGCCCAGGAGCTGGAGAAGATCGCGCTCGAGGACGAGTACTTCGTCAAGCGCAAGCTCTACCCCAACGTCGACTTCTACTCCGGGCTGATCTACGAGGCCTTCCAGTTCCCGCCGGAGATGTTCACGGTCCTCTTCGCCATCGGCCGCACCCCCGGCTGGCTGGCGCAGTGGCTGGAGCTGACCCAGGACAAGGAGCAGAAGATCGCCCGTCCCAAGCAGATCTACACCGGTGACCGCGGGCTGGAGTTCACGCCCCGCGAGCAGCGGTGGGCCTGAGCGGGTCTGCTCGAGCCTGCGAGAGCAGACCCGGCCGAAGGCGGTCGAGCGAGCGCGCGGCCGAGCCTGCGAGGCCGCGGCCGCGGGTCGAGACCCAGTGAGGAACGCGTGGACATGAGCCACACGAGCACGACCCCGGACGATGCGTCCGGGGTCGTCCCGTCCGTGCGGGGGGTCGTGTGGGACCTCGGGAACGTCATCGTGGACTGGGACCCCCTCCCCGCGATCGCGGCGGGCGTCGGCGAGGCCGAGGCCCGCGAGTTCCTCGCCTCGATCGACTTCATGGCCTGGAACCACGGCCCCGACTCCGGGGACTCCTGGGACGACGCGCAGGCATGGCTGGAGCGTGAGCACCCACGCTGGGCCGCCGCCGGTCGCGCCTACCGCGAGCACTTCCCCGCCTCGTTGCTCGGCCCGGTGCCGGGCACGGCCGCACTGCTGCACGAGCTGCACGCCGCCGGTGTGCGGCAGGTGGGGCTGACCAACTGGTCCGACGAGCTCTACCACGCCCACGCCCCCCGACTCTTCCCCGAGCTGGCCCTGCTCGACCCGGTCGTCGTCTCGGGCACCGAGGGCGTCGCGAAGCCCAACCCGGCGGCGTACGCCGTCGCGGTCGAGCGCGCCGGACTCGCGCCCCGGGAGCTGGTCTTCGTCGACGACCGCGCGAGCAACGTCGAGGCGGCCGTGGCCTGCGGCCTGCAGGGGCTGGTCTTCACCGACGCCGCGACCCTCCGTGTCGACCTGCGGAGGCTCGGGCTGCCGGTCTGAGGTCAGCGGGTCGAGGTGCGGGTCGAGGTGCGGGTCGAGGTGCGGTGACGCGCTCCTCCGCGTCCTCAGGCCTCGACCCAGGCCTCGACTCGGGCCTCGAGGCACACCTCGACCCACGTCCCGACCCCGCCCCGGACCTCGGAGGTCAGAGGTGGTCCGGGACGACGAGCGCGTCCGGGTCCTGCCGCGGGGGTACGCCGGCGAGGGCCGCCTGCACGAGGGCGACCCGCGCCTTCAGCACCACGGCGCGGCGCAGCCGGCCGCCGGGGGTGGCGTCGAGCTGCTCCCGGACGACCTGCTCGACCTGGGCGTCGGTGTAGGTCGGCCGGGTCCCGGTGGCGACCTCGACGTCCGGGAGGGCCACCAGCACGGGCAGCACCTGGTCGCCGAGGGAGTCGAGCAGCTGGTAGCGCTGGTAGCGGGTCATGCCGGCCCACACCTGCTCGACGTCGCGCCTGCGGTTCGAGCGGCGCACGGCCAGCACCGACTTCGCCGCCGCCTCCATCGCCCGGGTCAGTTCGTGCTCGGTGAAGCGCATGGGGGCATGGTGCCAGGGGTCGGTGAGGCGGTTTCAGCGGCCGGGACGCACGCCGTTCACGCGCTCCGCTCGGTCGGCACCGACAGCCACGGCACGCCACCGAGGGCCTTGCGGTAGCGGACGTGGTCGGCGTACCCCTCGAGCGTGCGCCACAGCACCTGGTGCGCCGCCCACGGCAGCGGCTCCTCCCCGGTGCGCCAGGAGTCGCCGAAGGAGATCCAGACCGGGGTCCAGTCCGACGCCAGGTCCCAGGCCCCCCGCCGAGCCATCAGCATCCGGCGGCGCAACTGGAACGCCTGGCGCGGGCCGTCGAGGCAGACCGGGGCGGTCGCGACCGGCCACAGCCGCAGGTCGAGGGTCATCAGGTGCACCTCGAGGTCGTGCAGCACCGCGGGATCGACCAGGACGGTCGCCACGTTCTCGTGCGGCACGCGCTCCACGGGAGCACGTTCCGTCACTGCGCGGCGACCGTCAAGGCCTCAGCCACCGCGGGTCCCGTGGCTCGCTGCGCTCGCACCTCGACCAGCGACGGGGGCCCTCAGTTGACCTGGCGCTCCCGGCCGTCCCAGTAGGGCTGGCGCAGCTCACGCTTGAGGATCTTGCCGGTCGGGTTGCGCGGCAGCAGCTCGAGCACGTCGATGCTGCGCGGGCACTTGTAGTGCGCGAGGTGCTCGCGGCAGTAGTCGATGAGCTCCTGCTCGGTGGCGCTCTGGCCCTCGTGGAAGGAGACGACCGCCTTGACCGACTCGCCCCAGGTGTCGTCGGGGACGCCGATGATCGCGACCTCCATGACCGCCGGGTGCTCCGCCAGGACCCGCTCCACCTCGGGGCTGTAGATGTTCTCCCCGCCGCTGATGATCATGTCCTTGAGCCGGTCCTCGACGAAGAGGAAGCCGTCGGCGTCGAGGCGACCGAGGTCGCCCGAGCGGAACCACCCGTCCTCGGTCACGACCTCCGCGGTGGCCTCGGGCTTGTTGAGGTAGCCCTGGAACATCTGCGGCGTGCGCAGCCAGACCTCCCCCGCCTCACCGGTGGCGACGTCCTCCAGCGTGCCCGGGTCGACGATCCGGATCTCGACGCCCGGGACGGCGCGACCCGCGGAGATCAGCCGCTCGGGGTGCCCCTCGGGGATGGCGGTGCGGTGCTCGTCGGGCATGAGGTGGGTGACGACACCGGCCACCTCGGTCAGGCCGTAGACCTGCATGAAGTCGGTGTCGGGCCAGGCCTCCATGGCCGCGCGCAGCAGCGGTGGCGGCATGGGCGCGGCGCCGTAGGTGTAGGTCTTCAGCGCACCGAAGAGCTTCACCGCGTCCGGGCCGGACTGCAGCACCTGGGCGAGCACGGCCGGCACGAGGAACGTGCGGTTGGCCCCGGCCATGATCGCCCCGGCCAGCGACATCCCGTCGGGGTCGCGGGTCATGACGCTGGGGACGCCGTCGTGGAGCCCGAACAGGACGTAGGAGGAGCCCCCGACGTGGAAGAGCGGCATCGCGACCATCGACTTGTCGCCCGGCTCGAAGCCCCAGCCGTCGTGGGCGTTGATCGTGTGGCTGACCATGTTGCGGTGGCTGAGCATGACGCCCTTGGGCCGCCCGGTCGTGCCGGAGGAGTACATGACCAGGCAGGTGTCCTCGGGTGACACGTCGGCCGGGCGCTCCATCGGCTCGGCGCCGGCGAGCAGCTGCTCGTAGGGATCGGAGTCGCCGCCCTCGGGGGTCACCTCGATGACGTGCTGGACGTGGGTGAGCCGGTCGCGGATCGCCTCGATGGTCGGCATCAGCTCGGTGCCGACGACCAGCACCGTCGCCCCGGAGTCGTTGAGCGCGTAGTCGATCTCGTCGCCGGCCAGCCGGAAGTTGATGATCGCGTTGGCCGCGCCGAGGTCGCCGGCGGCCAGGCTCAGCTCCACGCACGCGGGATGGTTCTTGTCGAGGAAGGACACCGTCCCGCCGCGACCGATCCCCAGGCCCGCGAGGGCTCCGGTGAGCCGACGGACGCGCTCGTGGGTCTCGGCGTACGTCCAGCTCCGGCCGAGGTAGCTGAAGCACTCGGCGTCGGGCGTCGTGGCGGCCCAGTGGGCCAGCCGGTCCCCCACGAAGCGGGGCTCGGGGGCGTCGGAGGTGTCGATCCAGGTGGCCTGCGGGCCGGACGCGGTGGCGGTCATGCGGCGAGTGTGGTCGAGGTCACAGGCTCGCTCAAGGGCTGGCGCGCACCGGTTGGTTTTCTTCCGAGCCGTCCAGCCGCGTCTCAGCCTCGTCACAGGCGCCGGCGCCACAGTGGTGGGCATGGACCTGACCCCGAACCCGCGCCGCGACCAGGACGGCGCCACGACGCCCCCGTCCGACCACACCCCCCGCGCGGACGAGGGTCCCGCCCACGAGCCGACCCGCGACCTCGGCCCGATCTGGCAGGCCCCTCCCCCGTCGTACGCCGCAGCGCCGGTGCCGCCGGCCGGCGAGCGGCGTCCGCGCCGCCTCGGCCTGGCCGCCGCCGTCGTGGCCACGTCGGTGCTGGCCGGTGCGGCCGCCGGCGTCGGCGGCGCGGCCGCGTGGGACGAGTGGGGTCCCGAGGACACCACGTCCACGTCCGTCACCCCGGCCGGGACGTCCCAGGTCTCCGACAGCAGTGCGGCGCCGAGCGCGCCGGCGCCCGACGGCTCGGTGCAGGCCGCCGCGGAGGCGGTGCTGCCCTCGGTGGTGCGGCTCAACGTCCGCGGCTCCGAGGAGGCCGGCTCGGGGTCCGGCATCATCCTGAGCGAGGACGGCACGATCCTCACCAACCACCACGTGGTCGAGCCGGCCCTGGACGGCGGCACCATCTCCATCGACTTCGCCGACGGCAGCCACGCGGTCGCCGAGGTCCTCGGCTCCGACCCCCTCACCGACACCGCGGTGATTCAGGCCCAGGACGTCAGCGGCCTCGTGCCCGCCACGCTGGGCAGCTCCGGCGGCCTGCGCGTGGGCCAGGACGTGGTGGCCATCGGCAGCCCCTTCGGCCTCGACGCCACCGTCACCAGCGGCATCGTCTCGGCGCTGGACCGCCCGGTCGACGTGGGTCGCGACGCCGAGGGCAACGCCACGGTCTACCCCGCGGTCCAGACCGACGCGGCGATCAACCCCGGCAACTCCGGCGGCCCGCTGATCGACCTCGCGGGGCGGGTCGTGGGGATCAACTCCTCTATCCGGACCGCGGGTGGGGCCAGCCCCTTCGGCGGTGGCGGGGCGGGCTCGATCGGTCTCGGGTTCGCCATCCCGATCGACGAGGTGATGCCGATCGTCGAGCAGATGATCGCCGGCGAGACCCCGACCCACGCCCGGCTCGGCATCTCGGTCAGCGACGTCGGTGCGGCCGCCCCCGGCGCCGACGGCGAAATCCCGGTGACCGACGGCGCACTGGTGCGCACCATCGGCGAGGGCTCCACCGCCGCGGACGCGGGCCTCGAGGAGGGCGACGTCATCACCCGGATCGACGACGTGCTCGTCACCAGCGCCGACTCCCTGGTGGCGACCATCCGCTCCTACCGTCCCGGTGACGAGGTCGAGGTGGCCTACGAGCGCGACGGCGAGGAGCAGGTCGTGACCCTCGTCCTGGACTCCGACGCCGAGGAGTCCTGACCCGCACCTCCCCTCTCCCGGGGTCGGCGCCGCTGCCTGGCCCCGGGAGCGGCCGGGGCGCGGCCCCTCCCTCCGCGTCCCGGTCCGCGCGACCCCGGCCACCGGCCCGTCTCCGGGTGGTCGGGGTCGTGGCACGTCCACGACCCACTCCTCGGCCGCCCGGCACCTCCGTCGGCCAGTCATGGCGAGGGCCGCCGCGGCTCACAGCCTCCGCTCGAACACCCCGCACCGCTCGACGGGGACGAACCCGAGCCGCTCGTTGACCCCCACCATGTGGGCGTTGGACTCGGCGTTCCAGGTCAGCACGTGCTCGACCGGGCCGGCGGGGTCCTCGGCGGCCTGCAGACGTCGCAGCGCGGCCACCTTGAGCGCGAGGCCGAGACGGTGCCCACGGTGGTCGCCGTGGACCAGCGTCCCCCACTGGTAGGCCCGCCCGGGCTCGTGCACGGTCGTGACCACCTCGGTGTAGCCCACCGCCGTGCCGTCGGGCGCCAGCGCCACCGCCCGGTATGCCGTGCGCCCCTGCGCCACGAGCAGCTGCTCGCCCTCGCGCACCGCGACGGTGTTGGCGACCTGGGCCTCCACCTGCAGGTCCCCGGTGGGGGCCTCGGTGCTGAGGCTGGCGTCCATCTCCGCCCAGGCCTGGAGCAGGTCCTCGGGCACCGGACCGGTCCACGACCGGATGGTGTACCCACCCAGGTCGGGCTCCAGGGCGTCGAGGACGGCGTCGGCGACCGGCAGCCGCAGCACCCGCATCACCTCGAGGTTGCCCAGCGCGAAGCCGTGGTGCCGCGCGAACTCCACCCCGGGGCTGCCCGCCCCGTCGGTCGAGGAGCCCCACGGCCAGTCCACCTCCGCGTGGACGGTCGTCCGGCCCTGCGCCCCGACCTCGGCCAGCAGGTGCGCGAGCATCGCCGACCCGTGGCCCCGCCGCCGCTGCGGTGGGTCGACCGCGACGGCGACCTCGGCGGTGCCGGTGTTGTCGAGCATCGGCAGCGCCGTGACCCCGAAGGCGACGGCGGTCCCCCCGACCGTGCCGACGTACGCCGCCGTCGACCGCGCCCGCCGGAGCGACCGCAGCTGTGCGGTCAGCTCGGGCAGCGTCCAGGTCGTCGCGTTCTCCCCGCGGTCGTGCAGCCCGGCACGCCAGGCGACGCCGTGCCAGGCGGCCAGCGCCGCGTCGTCCTCGACGTCGACCCGCGAGACGGTCAGCTCACCGGGCACGCTGCACCCTCCCCTCGTCCCACACGGGACCGTCGGACTCGTAGACCTCGCCGTCGGCTCCGTAGACCAGGAACCGGTCGAAGCCGCGCGCGAACCAGCGGTCGTGCGTCACCGCCAGCACCGTCCCCTCGTACGCCGCCAGCCCCTCCTCCAGCGCCTCGGCCGACTGCACGTCGAGGTTGTCGGTCGGCTCGTCGAGCAGCAGCAGCGTCGCTCCCGACAGCTCTAGGAGCAGGATCTGGAACCGCGCCTGCTGGCCGCCCGAGAGCGACTCGAAGGTCTGCTCACCCGACGACGCCAGCTCGTAGCGGTCCAGCACCCGTGCGGCCTGCTCGCGCCCCATCCCCTGCCGCCCGTCGGGGTGCCCGTCGCCGCGGTGCAGGATCTCCAGCAGCGTGCGGCCCACCAGCTCGGGGTGGTCGTGGGTCTGCACGAACCACCCCGGCCGCACCCGCGCGCCGAGCTTGGCGACGCCGGTGTGCGCGACCGGCGCGATCGGTTCCTCCCCCACCGGCCGGTTGCCGACGTCGGGGTCGGTGCCGCCGGCCGCGAGCAGCCGCAGGAAGTGCGACTTGCCGGACCCGTTGGAGCCCAGGACGGCCACCCGCTCGCCGTACCAGACCTCGAGGTCGAAGGGCCGCATGAGACCGGTGAGCTCGAGCTGCTCGCAGACCACGGCCCGCTTGCCGGTGCGCCCGCCCTTGAGCCGCATCTGCACCTGCTGCTCGCGCGGCTGCTCGGTCGGCGGCCCCGCCTCCTCGAACTTGCGCAGCCGCGTCTGCGCCGCCTTGTACGCCGCGGCCATGCCGTCGTTGAACTCCGCCTTGATCTTCAGCCTCAGCACGAGGGCCTTGAGCTTGGCGTGCTCCTCGTCCCAGCGCTTGCGCATCTCCTCGAAGCGGGCGAACCGGTCCTGGCGCGCCTGGTGGTAGGAGGAGAAGCCGCCGGGGTGGGTCCACACGGAGTTGCCCGCGAAGCCCAGCTCGACGGTCACGACCCGGGTGGCGGTGTTGTCGAGCAGCTCGCGGTCGTGGCTGATCATGAGCACGGTCTTGTCGCTGGCGCGCAGCCGCTGCTCGAGCCAGATCTTGCCCGGGACGTCGAGGTAGTTGTCCGGCTCGTCGAGCAGCAGCACCTCGTCGGGGCCGCTGAGCAGCGACTCCAGCACGAGCCGCTTCTGCTCGCCCCCGGACAGGGTCGACAGCGACCGGTGACGCGCGCGCTCGTAGGCGGTGCCGAGCGCGGCGGTGGTGACCACGTCCCAGGTGACCTCGAGGTCGTAGCCGCCGGCGTCGGCGTACTCCGCCAGCGCCTCGGCGTACCGCATCTGGGTGGGCTCGTCGTCGGTGTCCATGAGGGCGAGCTCGAGGCGGTCCACCTCGTCGGCGGCCGCCCGCACCCGCGGCGGGGCGACGCTGCGCAACAGGTCCGCGACGGTGGGGTCGTCCCCCAGGCCGGCCTTGACGTCCTGCCGCATCACGCCCAGCCCGCCGCTGCGCGTGACGACGCCGGCGTGCGGCGCGAGGTCGCCGGTGATGATCCGCAGCAGGGTGGTCTTGCCGGCGCCGTTGGCGCCGACGAGCGCGACCTTGGCGCCCTCCCCGACCCGGAAGGACACGTCGTCGAGCAGCACCCTCCCGTCGGGCAGCTCGTACCTGACCCCGGCGACGTCCACGTGACCCACGAGCGGTGATTGTCCGCGACGGGGCGCCGGGGGTCACCTCGTTATCCGACACCCGCTGGTCGAGCTGCGAGCGCGACGAGCCACGGGCCCGGGCCGCCGGTCGGGGTGGCGCGGGCCTTGGTGTCCTGCGTCATAGTGAGGCCATGCAGCTCGCACTGTCGCCCGAGGACCAGGCCTTCCGCGCCGAGATGCGGGAGTTCTTCACCACGAAGGTGCCGGAGGAGATCCGCACCAAGGTGCTCGAGGGGAGGGAGCTGACCAAGGAGGAGATCGCCGGCAGCATGAAGCTGCTCGACGACCACGACCTCGCCGTGCCGCACTGGCCCGAGGAGTGGGGCGGCCGCGGCTGGACCGAGCTCCAGAAGCACCTCTACCACGAGGAGATGCAGGCCGCCGGCTGCCCCGTCCCGCTGGCGTTCAACGCCTCCATGATCGGCCCGGTCATCGCGCACTTCGGCAGCCAGGAGATGAAGGAGCGCTTCCTGCCGAAGACGAAGTCCTGCGAGATCTGGTGGAGCCAGGGCTTCTCCGAGCCCGACGCCGGCTCCGACCTGGCCAGCCTGCGCACCAGTGCGGTGCGCGACGGTGACGACTGGATCGTCAACGGCCAGAAGACCTGGACCACGCTCGGCCAGCACGGCGACTGGATCTTCACCCTCGTGCGCACCGACCCCGAGGTGAAGAAGCAGGCCGGCATCTCGATGCTGCTCATCGACATGAGGAGCCCGGGCCTGACCGTGCGGCCGATCGAGCTGATCGACGGCGGCCACGAGGTCAACGAGGTGTGGTTCGAGGACGTCCGCGTCCCGGGCGAGAACCTCGTCGGCGAGCCCGGCCAGGGCTGGACCATGGCCAAGTTCCTGCTGGGCAACGAGCGCGTCGGCGTCGCCCCCGTGGGCGCCACCAAGGCCGCGCTGGCCCGTGCCAAGAAGCTCGCCCCCGAGCGCCTGTCCGAGCCCCTGGTGGCCGCCCGCGTCGCCGAGCTGGAGAACGAGCTGCTCGCCCTCGAGCTCACCGCGCTGCGCGTGGTCGCGCACTCCGCCGACGGCGAGCCGCACCCCGCCTCGAGCGTGCTCAAGCTCAAGGGCACCGAGCTGCAGCAGGCCGTCAGCGAGCTGCTCGTCGACCTCGCCGGTCCCGGCAGCCTGGCCTCGGGCGCCGGTGCGCTCGAGGGCGACGGCGGCGAGGGCCTGCCCGACTGGACGAGCCGGGTCGCCCCGACGTACCTCAACTTCCGCAAGGCCTCGATCTACGGCGGCTCCAACGAGGTGCAGCGCCAGATCATCAGCCGCACGATCCTGGGCCTCTGAGGCCGGGGAAGGACGACGCGACATGGACTTCAGCTACGACGACGAGCAGGACGCCCTCCGCGACGCCGTGCGCGGCCTGCTGGGCAAGGCCTACTCCGACTTCGAGCAGCGCCGCCAGACCACCAAGGCCGACCCGGGCTTCTCCGAGGAGGTCTGGTCGCAGATGGCCGAGATGGGCCTGCTCGGGCTGCCCTTCGCCGAGGAGGACGGTGGCGTGGGCGCCGGCCCGGTCGAGGTCGCGATCGTGTGCCAGGAGATCGGTCGGGTCATCGCGCCCGAGCCCTTCCTGCACGCGGTCGTCCTCGCCGGCGGGCTCGTGCAGGCCTGCGGCACCCCCGACCAGCGCCAGGAGGTCCTCGGCGCGCTGGCCTCGGGCGAGCGGCTGCTGGCCCTGGCCCACGACGAGCCCGGCTCGCGCTGGGCACCGACCGCCTCGGCGGTCACCGCGGCGCAGGACGGCGACTCCTGGACGCTGAGCGGCACCAAGGAGCCGGTCGTCCAGGGCGCCCGCGCCGACCAGCTGGTCGTCAGCGCGAAGCTCCCCGACGGCGGCACCGGTCTCTTCCTCGTCGAGGGCGAGGCCTGCGAGCGCACCGGCTACCCGACGTACGACGGTGGGCGCGCCGCCCGGGTCCGGTTCGACGCGACCCCGGCGACCCCGCTGGGCGAGGCCGGGCGCGACGTGACGGGCAGCATCGCCGTGATCCAGGACCTCGGCCGGATCATGGCCGCCAACACCGCGATCGGCGCGATGGAGGTGGCGCTGCGCACCACGTGCGGCTACCTCACCAGCCGCAAGCAGTTCGGCGTCACCCTCAACACCTTCCAGGCGCTGACCTTCCGTGCCGCGGACATGTACGTCTCGCTCGAGCTGGCCACCAGCGTCGTGCAGTGGGCGACCATGGTGCTCTCGTCCGGTGACCCCGCACGCGTGCACGACGCCGCGGCCCGCGCCGGCCTCCAGGCCAGCCGTGCCGCCCGGCACGTCGGCCAGGAGGCGATCCAGCTGCACGGCGGCATCGGCATGACCGCGGAGTACAGCGTCGGTTCCTACACCGCCGTGCTCACCGCGCTCGACCACCTGCTGGGCGACGGCGACCACCACCTGGTGACGCTGGCTGACGCGGTGGCCGAGCACGACGCGATCGACCCGCTCGCCGTCGGCTGAAACCGGGACACGGTCACCAAGACCTGTCCCTAGACTCCCGGCATGTCCGGGACGACCGAGCGACCCCAGCGCGCCCACGACGGCCAGGCCGGTCCCCGCGTGCGCCCCGAGACGGGCGCCCGGGCCCGGACCCTGGCCGTCTCGGCGTACCTCGTGCTCCTCGTGGCCTGGTCGAGCACCATCGGCATCCCCAACGACCCCATCGGGGTCTTCCTGTGGATCTGGGGCGCCTTCGTCGCCTGGGACGTGCAGGCGCCGCGTGACTGGCACCTGCGCTTCCCCCGCGACTGGTGGCCGGTGCTGCTGGGCCTGGTCGTCTACTGGTTCACCCGGGGCCTGGTCGACGAGCTCGGGCTGCCCGTCCACGTGCAGATGCCGATCGACGTCGACACCTGGTTGGCCGGGCTGGTCGGGTGGGACGCCATCCCGACCGAGGTGCTGCAGCAGGCGTGGTGCGGCGACCCGTGCACGCGGGACCTGCCTCCACGGTGGTGGGACCGGGTGCTCACCACGGTCTACGCCTCGCACTTCCTCGTGGGCCTGACCCTCGCGGCGGTGCTGTGGGTGCGCGACCGCGGGCACTGGTGGACCTGGATGCGCCGCTACCTCGCCATCAACTACGCCGCGCTGGTCATCTACCTCGTCTACCCCATGGCGCCGCCGTGGATGGCGTCGCAGGACGGTGCCATGGGCGCGGTCGAGCGGATCACCAGCAGGGGCTGGGCCGGCACCGGCCTGGACCGCGCCAACATCGTGCTGCAGGGCATGGGCAACCCGGTCGCGGCGATGCCGTCCCTCCACGCCGGCATCGCCTTCCTCGTCGCGATCCACGGCGTGCAGCGGCTGCGGCACCCCTCGCGCTGGCTGCTGCTGGCCTACCCCGCGGCGATGTCGCTGGCGCTGGTCTACTTCGCCGAGCACTACGTCGTCGACATCGTCGCCGGAGCGGCCCTGGCACTCGCCGTGGTGGTGCTCGTGGGTCGCTGGGAGCGCCGCCGGTCCGGCCCCGTGGAGGGCGGTCCGCTCGCCGGTGCGTCCGGCGGTACCGTCCTCGCATGACGCGATCCCGGCGCGCCGCGCTGCTGCCCCTGCTCTGCCTGCTCCTCCCCCTCGGCCTCGCCGCCTGCGGGGGTGACGACGACAGCCCCGTCGACGGGGTCGAGGTCGAGAGCACCGTCGAGGGCGGCGAGGAGGTCGGCACCGACCTGGTCACGTTCGAGCTGCCCGACGGCTGGGCCGTCCTCGACCAGGAGGCCATGGGCGACCGCGTCGGCTCCGATGCCAACCCGATGCTCGAGGAGATGTCCGAGCGGCTGGGCGTGACCCCGGAGCAGCTCGCCGTCCAGATGGACGCCGTCGAGCTCTACGCCGCCGCCCCCGGTGGTGCGGTGGACGGCTTCCTCACCAACGTCAACCTCATCGAGCAGCCCCTGCCCTCCGGAGGGCTGCCCGAGCCCGAGGGCATCCGCCCCGACCTGATGGCCTTCGCCGACGAGGTCGGCGACATCACCGCGATCGAGGGCGACCTGGAGGGCCTGCGCGCGGAGTACACCGTGTCCTCCGGCGGGCTCGAGGTGCGCGGCGAGCAGCTCTACGTCGAGGTCGGGGACCAGCTCGTCATCATCAGCGTCTCGGCCGCCCGGGCCGAGGACGCCGCGGAGGTCGCCGACCTGGTCGAGGAGACCCTCCGCGCGGCCTGAGCCTCGATCACCGTCGTACGCCGGGTGCCGGGCGGTCCCCGGGCACGCCCACCCCGCGGGTCGGACCGCCGCGACCGCCGGCCTGGCACAGTGGCCCCGTGACCGACCTGCACCCCGACCTCGACCCCGCCACCGGGGCCCTGCTCTCCTTCCTCGCCGCGGCCGGCGCGCCGCCGATGTGGGAGCAGACCCCCGAGGAGGCCCGCGCGGGCTTCCGCACGCTCGCCGTCGACCTGCGCGACGACTCGCTGCTCCCGCCGATGGCCTCGGTCGAGGAGCGCAAGGTCCCCGGCGGCGCCGGCCCGCGGCCGGCACGGGTCTACCGCCCCGAGGCCGACGGCCCGCTGCCGACGGTGCTGTTCCTGCACGGCGGCGGCTTCGTCATCGGTGACCTGGACACCCACGACCTGGCCTGCCGCACGATCGCCCGCGACTCCCGCGCCGTGGTCGTCTCCGTCGACTACCGCCTCGCCCCCGAGCACCCGTTCCCGGCCGCCGTCGAGGACACCCTCGCCGCCGCGGACTGGATGGTGGCGCACCTCGACGAGCTCGGCGGCTCCGAGCGCACCGGCGTGGCCGGCGACTCCGCCGGCGGCAACCTGGCCGCCGTGGCCGCCCAGCACCTGCGCGACGCCGGGCACCCGCTGACCGCGCAGCTGCTGATCTACCCCGTCACCGAGATGGGCGCCGACACCGAGTCCTTCCGCGACAACGCCGAGGGCTACTTCCTCGACGCCGAGACGATGGCCTGGTTCGGCCGGCAGTACGCCGGGCCCGACGCCTCCGCCGTCGACCCCACCGACCCGCGGCTCTCCCCCCGGCTCGGCGAGCTGTCCGGGCTCGCACCGGCGGTGGTCGTCACCGCCCAGTTCGACCCGCTCCGCGACGACGGTGACGCCTACGCCCACGCCCTCGCCGAGGCCGGCGTGCACGTCGAGCACCGCCGCTTCACCGGGCTGATCCACGGCTTCGTCGACATGGGCCGGCACTCCCCGGCCGCCGACGCCGCCGTCGCCGAGACCTGCCGCCTCTTCGGGGAGCTGCTCCACCGCTGACTCGGCGCTGGTTCAACACTCACTCGGCGCCCGTTCGACACTCACTCGGCGCCCGTTCGACACTCACTCGGCGCCCGTTCGACACTCACTCGGCGCCCGTTCGACGCTCACTCGGCGCAGACGCGACGACGAGGCGCCGCGGTCGCAGGGGCGCCGCAACCGGCCTGCGCCAGAGCTGCGTGCGCTGGGTCACGGCGCACCGGCGCCCGGGCTGCTTGGATGGCGAGATGCTCGACTGGAACACGTTGCTCTCCGGCGCCACGACCGACCTCGCCCGGCTCGCCGCCGAGGTCGACCTCACCGCCGCGGTGCCGGCGTGCCCTGAGTGGTGCGTGGCCGACCTGGTCGAGCACGTCGGCAGCATCCACCAGTGGGCGCGGCACGCCATCGTCGAGCAGAACCCCGAGGGCACCCCCGAGCCGGCGCCGAGCGACCTCAGCACCCTGCCTGCGTGGTACGCCGGGCACGCCGGCGACCTGCTCGAGACCGTGACCGAGCGCGAGCCCACCGACCCCGCCTGGACCTTCGGCCGCCGCGTCGGGACGGTCGCCTGGTGGGCCCGGCGACAGACCCACGAGACGCTCATCCACACCCGCGACGTGCTCGCCGCCGCCGGCCGGACGCAGGAGTGGGCCATCGACCCGGTCGTGGCGTGGGACGGCGTGCTGGAGGTCGAGGAGACCTTCTACCTCCGCCAGGTGCGGCTGGCCCGGATGGAGCCGCTGCCGGCCACGCTGCTGCTTCGGGCGACCGACGTCGACGCCGATCCGCTCCGGCTGGGCGACGGCGCTCCCTTGGTGGAGGTCGCGGCGACCGCCGAGGAGCTGCTCCTGCTGCTGTGGCACCGCACCACCACCGCGGATCCGGTCGCGGCCGAGCTGCTCGCGCACCCGATCACGCCCTGACCGGCTGACTGAGCGGCTGACCCACCGGCCCGCCCTCACTCGGCCCGGCGCGTCTCCAGCACCCGGAACCCCTTCGCTGAAGCCAGCCTCGTCGTCGGCCACCCCTGCTCCCCCAGCCACCGCTGCAGTGAGTCCGCCCCCAGGTTCTTGCCGACGACCATGACGGCCCGCCCCCCGGGCACCAGCCGCGGCAGCCAGGTGAGCAGCAGCTCGTGCAGCGCCTCCTTGCCGATCCGGATGGGCGGGTTGGACCAGATCTCGTCGTACGTCGCCGCGGGGTCGACCTCGGTGGGGACCGCCGCGACGTAGCGGTCGGCGACCCCGAGCGCGGCGGCGTTCTCCCGGGCCAGCAGCACCGCGCGCTCGTTGACGTCGACCGCGGTGACGCTCACCGCCGGCGAGGCGACGGCGGCAGCCAACCCGATCACGCCGTAGCCGCAGCCCAGGTCCAGGACCCGGCCCGAGGCAGGCGGCTCGGTCTCGCGGAAGAGCACGGCGGTGCCGGAGTCGAGCCGGCCCCGGGCGAAGACCCCCGACCCCGTGTCCAGCCGGAGGTCGACGCCCCACACCGACACCTCGACCGGCTCGCGCCGGAAGGGCACCGAGGGGTCGGCGGTGAAGTAGTGCTCGTCCTCGCTCACGCGTCCTCCTCCGCGGCCGCGGCGACGGGCGCCCTGCGGGCCCGGGTCTGCTCGGCCCGCGCGGCCAGCTCCTCGTCGTCGGGGTAGGCGACCTCCTCGAGCGTCAGCCCGTGCGCCGGCGCGACGGTGACCTCCGGGGAGCGGCTCGCGGAGGCGAGCACCGAGGCCGGCCACCCGACCGGGCGCCGACCCTCCCCCGTGGCCAGCAGGCAGCCGACGAGCGCGCGCACCATCGAGTGGCAGAAGGCGTCCGCGCGCACCGTCGCCTCCAGCACCCCGTCGGGGCGGCGGACCCACGACAGGTCGAGCAGGGTCCGCACGGTGGTCGCGCCCTCGCGCTGCTTGCAGAACGCCGCGAAGTCGTGGAGCCCCAGCAGCGGCGCGGATGCCTCGGCGAGCGCGTCGAGCGACAGCGGTCGCGACCACGACAGCACGTGCGAGCGGGTCAGCGGGTCGACGGACGCAGGACGGTCCGCGACCCGGTAGGCGTAGCGCCGCCAGGTCGCCGAGAACCGCGCGTCGAAGCCCGCGGGCGCCTCGACGACGCGGCGCACCACGACGTCGGCCGGGAGGATGCCGGCCAGCCGGCGCTGCAGCGCCTCCAGCGGGGGCTCGGGCGAGCGGCCGGCGGAGGCGGCCAGCTCCTCGGCGGTCGTGTCCACGTGCAGCACCTGGCCGCGCGCGTGCACCCCGGTGTCGGTGCGACCCGCGCACACGACGGGCGCGCGCAGCAACCCGCCCGTCGGCGTACGACGGCGCAGCGCGACCGCCAGCGCCTGCTCCACCTCGCCCTGGACCGTCCGCAGCCCCGGCTGGGCGGCCCACCCGTGGAAGCCGGAGCCGTCGTAGGCGAGGTCGATCCGCAGCCGCACCGGCCCATCCTCCCGTGCCGGGCGACCCGCGGACAATTCACCTGCGCGTGACACCGCGGGTGGGTCCCCGAACCTAGGCTGCGGGCGTGAGCACCCCCACGGGCCCCGCGGCGCCCGCGACGAGGAGTTCCACCACGCCGTGACCGAGCTGCTCTCGGACTGGGGGTCGACCGTCGCCGAGGCCGAGGTCGTGACGGTCAAGATCGTGGCTGCCGAGCAGGACGGCCTGGTGCTGGCGATCCGCGACTTCCTGGACCGCATGGGGATGCCGCACCGGGTCTACGACCCGGAGAGCGAGGTCGGCCTGACGCTCCGCTCGATGCACCCCGTGGCGGGGCCCAACGAGCCTGACTACCCCCTCGTCCACATGGTCGAGCGCCCCGGGGTCCGTGCGCGCAGCGTCCGCGACGTCGCGGCGATGATGTACGGCGCGCCGGGCGACCTCGAGGTCAGCGGCACCGTCGACGTAGCGGTCGTCGGCGCGGGGCCGGCCGGGCTGGCCGCGTCGGTGTACGCCGCGTCGGAGGGCCTCTCGACGGTCGTCGTCGAGGCCGAGGCGATCGGCGGCCAGGCCGGCACGAGCTCGATGATCCGCAACTACCTCGGCTTCCCCCGAGGCATCTCCGGGATGCGGCTGGCCCAGCGTGCCCGCAACCAGTCGCTCCGCTTCGGCACCCGCTTCTTCACCGGATGGGAGGTCTCGGCGCTGGAGGTCGGCCGCGGCGGCGCACCGCACGTGGTGCGCACCGACGGGGGCGACGTGCGCGCCCGCACGGTCGTCGTCGCCACGGGCGTGGCCTACCGACGGCTGCGGGTCGAGCCGCTCGAGGAGCTGGTCGGGCGCGGGGTCCACTACGGCGCGGCCATGACCGCGGCGCGCGAGATGGAAGGCCAGGACGTCTTCGTCGTGGGCGGCGGGAACTCCGCCGGCCAGGCTGCGGTCCACCTCGCGCGCTTCGCCGCCTCGGTCACGATCCTGGTGCGGCGGGAGTCGCTCGTGGAGACGATGTCGAGCTACCTCGTCAACGAGATCGAGCACAACAGCCGCGTCACCGTGCGCGCCTTCACCCGGGTCGTCGACGGCGGCGGGGAGGCGCGGCTGGAGTGGCTGGCGCTGGAGGACGTGCGCTCAGGTGCGGTGGAGCGGGTGGTTGCCCAGGGGCTGTTCCTGCTGCTGGGCGCCGAGCCGCACTGCGAGTGGCTGCCCTCGGACGTGGCGCGCGACGACCGCGGCTTCGTGCTGACCGGCCGCGACGTGCCGCGCGAGCACTGGGTCGAGGGCCTCCCGCCGGCCGAGCTCGCGACCACGGTCCCGGGGGTCTTCGCCGTCGGCGACATCCGCGCCGGCTCGATGAAGCGGGTCGCGGCGGCCGCCGGCGAGGGCGCCTCCGTCGTCCCCCTCGTCCACGCCTACCTCACCTGACCCCGTCACAGCCGTCCTCGCCGGACCGGCGCGTCCTCCCGGAAGGACCTGCCGGCCCGGTCCCGAGGCCGGGTGGCTCAGAGCTCGTGGCGGTACGGCGGGTCCGCACCGGGCCGCGACACCGTCACCGCGGCCGCGCGACCGGCGTGTGCCAGCAGGTCCTGCACGACCGACTCGGCCGGTGACTCCAACCGCCCACCCAGCAGGCCGTGCGTCCAGAGCCCGTCGACCAGCGCCGCGGCGAAGGTGTCCCCCGCGCCGATCGTGTCGGCCACCGTGACCGGCCGGGCGTCCACGCTGATCCGGCGTCCGGTCTCGACCCAGGTCGCTCCCTCGCCGCCGCGCGTCACCACGACCGCGCGGGGTCCCAGCCCGGCGAGCCGGTCGGCCGCGGCGTCGACGGGCAGGTCGGGCCACAGCACCTCGAGGTCCTCGTCGCTGACCTTGACGACGTCGGCGAGCGCGACGAGCCTCTCCACCGTCGCCACGACGTCCGCCCCGGTGCCGGTGATCGAGGGCCGCGCGTTGACGTCGTAGGTCACCGTCGCCCGTGGCCGCAGCCGCTCCACCAGCCCACGCACCGAGTCCGCACCCGGCGCGAGCACCGCCCCCAGGGAGCAGACGTGCACGGCCTGCGGCACGGGCTCGTCGGGGACCGGGCCCAGGCGCCAGTCGACGTCGAACTCGTAGGACGCCGACCCGTCCGGGCCGATCGTCGCCACCGCCGAGGAGCTGCGCACCACGACGTGCGGGTCCGCGGCGAGCGCCACCCCGGCACGCGCCAGGTGGTCGGCCAGCACCGCGCCACGCTCGTCGTCGGCGTACGCCGTCGCGAACCGCACCCGCCGCCCCAGCCTCGCCAGCGCCACCGCGACGTTGGCCGCGCTGCCGCCGGCCCGCTCCACGACCGTGCCGTCGGCCGCGTGCACCACGTCGACGAGAGCCTCCCCGACCACCAGCACGTCCGGTTCCATGGCGGGTTGTCTAGCACGTCGGGCCCCGTCCCGTGGTCGAGGTGCGTCCTGTGGCCAGGGTCGAGGCCTGCGTCGAGGTCCCGGCACGCGCCCCACCGCGTCCCTGCACCTCGACCCGCACCTCGACCCGCACCTCGACCCGCACCTCGACCCGCAGGTGGGCGGAGCCGATGCCCTACCGTGCCGCGGGTGACGATCCACGCCCTCGACCCCGGCTCGGCCGACCCGCCCTTCGAGCAGCTGCGCCGCCAGGTGGCGACCCGCGCGGCATCGGGCGACCTGGCCGCCGGCACCCGGCTGCCGACGGTCCGGGCCCTGGCCGAGCAGCTGGGCGTGGCCGCGGGCACCGTCGCACGGGCCTACAAGGAGCTCGAGGCCGACGGCGTGGTCGTCACCGAGGGCCGCCGCGGCACGTTCGTCCGCAGCGGTGCGGCCGCCACCAGCAGCGACGCCCGCGCCGCGGCCACGACGTACGCCGTCGAGGCCCGCCGGCTCGGGCTCGGTCTCGACGAGGCGACCCGTCTGCTGGAGGAGGCCTGGCGCCGGTGAGGTACGTCGTGGTCGGGGCCGGCGCCGTCGGTGGCGGCACCGCCGCGCTGCTCCACGAGGCAGGTCGCGACGTGCAGCTCGTCGCGCGCGGGCGGACTCTGGCCGCCCTGCGGGCCGACGGCCTCGATCTCGCGGTGGGTGAGGGCGCGCGCGCCGTCCCGGTGCCCACGCTGGCCGGGCTGCACGAGGCGACCTGGGACCGGCAGAGCGTCCTGGTCCTCGCGGTGAAGTCGCAGCACACGCCCGACCTGCTCCCGGCCCTGGCCCACGTCCCCGCCCACGTCCCCGTGCTGTGCCTGCAGAACTCCGTGGCCAACGAGCGGCTGCTGCTCGCGCACCGCGACCCGGCCACCGTGCACGGGGTGGTCGTGATGATGCCGGCCAGCAGCCTGCGCCCGGGCTCGGTGGTGCTGCACTCCCTCGGGCGCCCCGGCCTGCTCGACCTCGGTCTGGCCACCGGCGGCCTCGACCACGTCGACCGCGCGGTCGCCGCGGACCTCGTCGCCGCGGGGTTCGACTCGGTGCCGCGCGAGGACGTCATGGCCTGGAAGCGCCGCAAGCTGCTGCTCAACCTCGGCAACGCCGTCGACGCGGCCTACCGGGAGGGCCCCGAGGCCGACGAGCTCGTCGACCAGGTGCGACGGGAGGGTGTCGCCGCCTTCGCGGCCGCCGGGCTCCCCGTGGTGGGCGAGGAGGAGGACCGGGTCCGCCGTGGCGAGCTCTTGCGTCCCCTGGTCCGTCGCGACGAGGCCGGGAGCTCGACCTGGCAGAGCATCCAGCGCGGCACGGGCGACACCGAGGCGGACCTCCTCAACGGCGAGGTCGTCCGCCTCGGCGCGAGGTACGCCGTGGCGACCCCTGCCAACGCGGCCGTGCTCAGCGACGTGCAGGCCCTGGCCGCGAGCCGCGGGCGGCCACGCTCCCTCGACGCCTCGACGGTCCTGGCCCGGCTCTGACCACCGCCGGACCGGCCGCGTGCGCGCACGCCCGCACCGGTCGCGGCTCGACCGGCCGCAGGTGCTGAGTTGACGTCTCGAGGGTTCGGACCTGGCGCCTCGGCGGGCCGGGCCCCCGCGGTGGCTCAGCCGCGCTTGAGCCAGAAGGTGTCGCCCTCGACCGGGTGCTCGACCTGCTCGTACCCGGCACGCTCGGTCAGCACGCCCTCCACCGAGAACCGGCCCGCACGGACCGACGCCCGGCACAGGGTGATCTCGGTGCGGCCCTTCGCGGCGACGTCCACGCCGTGGAGGGACACCGAGGCGACCTCGTCGCCCGCGCGGTCCGAGACGACGAGCTCGAGCAACCAGTCGTCCTCCGCACCGTCCACGGCGTAGCGGACCGGGTAGTCCTGGCAGCCGGCGCCCAGGCGACCGTCGCGCCCCTGGACGCGCGCGCTGGGGCTCCCCTCGTCGCCGCCGAGCAGCGACACGACCCCGTCGCTCGCGCTCGCGCCGGCCGCGGGGGCGGCAGCCGCGGGCGTGGCCAGGGTGGGCACGGCGAGCGCCGTGAGGGTCGCGGCGAACACGCCCGCGGAGGCGGCACGGAGGCGGGCGCTGCGGGGGCCACGGGCCGGGGTGCGGTGCGAGGTGGTCATGTCCAGTCAACGCTCGTGCACTGACGAGGTGATCCCGCAGGGGGCATGACGGTGCCCACACCGGGTGCGACGCCGGCCACACAGCGCTCGCCGCGCCAGCAGCGTCGTACGCCGTCCGGAGCCGCCCCCGACGACGAACGCCCCGCCCGGTGACCCGGGCGGGGCGTCGTGCGGTGGTGCAGGGGTGGATCAGGCCTTGTCGGCGTCCTCGGCCGGAGCCTCGGTCTCCTCCGCGGCAGCCTCGGGGGCCTCGGTCTCCTCGGGGGCCTCGGTCTCCTCGGCCGGCGCCTCGACCTCGGTCTCCTCGGCAGCCGGCTCCTCGACGGGGGCGGCGGCCGGGGCGGGCGTGGTCTTCACGCGGGCCGGCTTCGGGTCGTAGGCCTCGGTCACGAGCTCGATGACGGCCATGGGGGCGTTGTCGCCCTTGCGGGGCCCGAGCTTGGTGATCCGGGTGTAGCCACCGGGACGCTCCGAGAAGGTCGGGGCGATCTCGGTGAAGAGGACGTGCACGACGCCCTTGTCACGGATGGTCTTGAGGACCTCGCGACGCTGGTGCAGGTCGCCCTTCTTGGCCTTGGTGATCAGCTTCTCCGCCAGCGGGCGCAGCGCACGGGCGCGCGACTCGGTGGTGGTGATGCGACCGTGCTCGAAGAGCTGGGTGGCCAGGTTGGACAGGATCAGCCGCTGGTGGGCGGGGCTGCCGCCGAGGCGGGGACCCTTGGTGGGCTTGGGCATGTCTCTCTCGATTCTCCCCGGCCGTACCAGGTACCGGAGTAGATGTTTCTCAGTGGGATGGTGCGCGGCCTGCGCGCCGCTGGTGCGTAGCTGGCAAGGCGGAGGGAGGGAAGGCGACCCGGGTTTGGTCGTCGACCGACCGACAACGCCGCCAGGTGCGTGCCAGCGGTGTGCAGGTCAGTACTGCTCGTCCTCGACGAAGGCGTCATCCTCGTCGTCGGAGTACGCCGCCAGGGCGGCGTGCGGGTCGAAGCCGGGCGCGCTGTCCTTGAGGGACAGACCCATCTCGACCAGCTTGGCCTTGACCTCGTCGATCGACTTCGCACCGAAGTTGCGGATGTCGAGCAGGTCCTGCTCCGAGCGACCGATGAGCTCACCCACGGTGTGGATGCCCTCGCGCTTGAGGCAGTTGTAGGACCGGACGGTCAGCTGCAGGTCCTCGACCGGGAGGGCGAGGTCGGCGGCGAGCTGCTCGTCGACGGGCGAGGGGCCGATGTCGATGCCCTCGGCCTCGACGTTGAGCTCACGGGCCAGGCCGAACAGCTCGACGAGGGTCTTGCCCGCCGAGGCGAGCGCGTCGCGGGGACGGATAGAGGGCTTGGTCTCGACGTCGATGACCAGCTTGTCGAAGTCGGTGCGCTGCTCGACTCGGGTGGCCTCGACCTTGTAGGTCACCTTCAGCACGGGGCTGTAGATCGAGTCGACGGGCATCCGGCCGATCTCGTTGTCGGCGCCCTTGTTCTGGACGGCCGAGACGTAGCCGCGGCCGCGCTCGACGACCAGCTCCATCTCCAGCTTGCCCTTGTCGGACAGGGTGGCGATCTTCAGGTCGGGGTTGTGCACCTCGACACCGGCCGGGGGCGCGATGTCGGCGGCGGTGACGTCACCGGCACCGGACTTGCGCAGGTACATCGTGACCGGCTCGTCGTGCTCGGAGGAGACGACGAGGGCCTTGAGGTTGAGGATGATCTCGGTGACGTCCTCCTTCACGCCCTCCACCGTGGAGAACTCGTGCAGGACGTTGTCGATCTTGATGCTCGTGACCGAGGCACCGGGGATCGAGCTGAGCAGGGTGCGACGCAGCGAGTTGCCGAGGGTGTAGCCGAAACCGGGCTCCAGGGGCTCGATGACGAAGCGCGAGCGGAACTCGTCGACGGTCTCTTCCGACAGGGTGGGGCGCTGTGCGATGAGCACTTGTTCTTTCCTTTCCGGGTCCGACCGCTATTTGACGGGCCCGAACTGCGAGGTGGAAGGAAGGTGGAGCTGGGGCGGAGCCCCCCGGCCCCCCGTGGTCACGACCACGGGGGTCTGGGGCGGAGCCCCAGCGGGGGTTGTCGGGGGCGGAGCCCCCGACGGTTCACTTCTTGGAGTAGAACTCCACGATCAGCTGCTCCTGGACCGGGATGTCGATCTGGGCGCGGATCGGGAGCTGGTGCACGAGGATGCGCATCCGGTTCGGCAGGACCTGCAGCCAGGCCGGCACGATCCGCTCGCCGTGGGTCTCGCGAGCCACGATGAACGGGGTCATCTCCAGGGACTTCTCGCGCACGTCGATGATGTCGTGGGCCGAGACCTGGTACGACGGGATGTCGACCTTCTTGCCGTTGACCAGGAAGTGGCCGTGGTTGACCAGCTGGCGGGCGTGGCGGCGGGTGCGGGCGAAGCCGGCCCGGTAGACCACGTTGTCGAGGCGGCACTCGAGCAGCTGGAGCAGGTTGTCACCCGTCTTGCCGCTGCGGCGCGAGGCCTCGGCGTAGTAGTTGTAGAACTGCTTCTCCATCACGCCGTAGGTGAAGCGGGCCTTCTGCTTCTCCTGCAGCTGCGAGCGGTACTCGCTCTCCTTCACGCGCGCACGGCCGTGCTGGCCGGGGGCGTAGGGACGACGCTCGAACGCAGCGTCGCCACCGACGAGGTCCACGCCGAGGCGGCGGGACTTGCGGGTCATGGGGCCGGTGTAACGGGCCATCTCTCAAGTTCTCCTGTTCGCTTCGTGCGCGTCAGACGCGGCGGCGCTTGGGCGGGCGGCAGCCGTTGTGCGGCGTGGGGGTGACGTCCTGGATGGTGCCGACCTCGAGGCCGATGGCACCCAGGGAGCGGATCGCGGTCTCACGACCGGAGCCGGGGCCCTTGACGAAGACGTCGATCTTCTTCATGCCGTGCTCCATCGCGCGGCGCCCAGCGGCCTCGGCGGCCATCTGCGCGGCGAACGGGGTGGACTTGCGGGAGCCCTTGAAGCCGACGGTGCCGGCGGACGCCCACGAGATCACCGCGCCGGTCGGGTCGGTGATCGTGACGATGGTGTTGTTGAACGTGCTCTTGATGTGGGCTTCGCCCTGAGCGATGTTCTTCTTCTCCTTGCGGCGCACCTTCTTGGCGCCGGCCGCGGTGCGGCTCTTGGGAGGCATGCGTTTCTCCTGAGGTCTCTGGTCGAGTCTGATCGGAAGTCAGCGGGACGCGCGGCTCGAGCGAGCCGGCGTCACTTCGCCTTCTTCTTGCCGGCAACCGTGCGCTTGGGGCCCTTGCGGGTGCGCGCGTTGGTCTTGGTCCGCTGGCCGCGCACGGGCAGACCCATGCGGTGGCGGCGGCCCTGGTAGCTGCCGATCTCGATCTTGCGGCGGATGTCGGCCTGGACCTCGCGACGGAGGTCACCCTCGATCTTGTAGGAGGCCTCGATCGCGTCGCGGAGCTTGACCAGCTCCTCGTCGCCGAGGGCGTGCACCCGGGTGTTGGGGTCCACGCCGGTCTCGGCGAGCAGCTTCTGGGCGGTGGTACGGCCGATGCCGTAGATATAGGTGAGTGCGATCTCGATGCGCTTGTCGCGCGGGAGGTCGACACCGACGAGGCGTGCCATGTCGATGGCCTTTCAGTGGTGCGCAGCGGTCTCGGTCGTGTCGCGTCCGGCTCTCACGCCGGCTCCGGCCGTCTGCTCCGGAGGTGGTTGACCGCCCCGGGGGGCGGCTGAGCGATCACGTTGTAGGTGTGTTCAGTTGTGTGGTGCGGCGGCGGTGCTGGGCGGAGTGATCAGCCCTGGCGCTGCTTGTGCCGCGGGTTCTCGCAGATCACCATGACGCGGCCGTGGCGACGGATCACCTGGCACTTGTCGCAGATCTTCTTGACGCTGGGCTTGACCTTCATGTGAGGCCCTTTCCGGTTGCCCCCCGGCGGTCCGGGGGCACACGGGGGCGGAGCCCCCGTGCGTCGGCTTACTTGTACCGGTAGACGATCCGACCCCGGGTGAGGTCGTACGGCGAGAGTTCCACCACCACGCGGTCCTCGGGGAGGATCCGGATGTAGTGCTGGCGCATCTTGCCGCTGATGTGGGCGAGAACCTTGTGCCCGTTGCTCAGCTCGACGCGGAACATGGCATTCGGCAGGGCCTCCACGACGGTGCCCTCGATCTCGATCACGCCTTCTTTCTTCGGCATGTCCTCCACAATCCGTTGTCGGTCGATCTACCTTGGTGCACCGCGCGACGGGTGTCGCGCGGGTGGCCCGGGAACCTCCCCCGCCAGGTCTGGGACCGGGCACGGGTGGACCTCGTGCAGCCGTCCGGGCACCTCACCCGGCACGCGCTGGAAGCGCTCCGCGAGGAGCTCGTCCAGGTGCGTCCGGGCAGCCGCGAGGCACCACGAGACAGACCCACGTTGGGCCGACGGGCGAGTCTAGCCCCTCGCCGCCGTCGAGACCCAATCGGCCAGCAGCCGCAGGGTCTCCTCGCGGGCGGGCGCGGTCCCCGGCTCGGTGCCCACGTGGGCCCCGGCCACCGGGTGCACCATCACCTCGTCGACCTCGTACGTCGCCACCAGCCGCTCCAGCTGCTCCCCCGCCCCTGCGGGGTCGCCGACGATCCAGCGCTGCGCCATCCGCTCGAGCACCTCGCCCTGCTGCGGGGAGAGCTCGACCTTCTCGGCCTCCTCCACCAGCAGCTGGGGTCCCAGCGGCTGGCCGGTGCGCAGCGCCAGCATCATGAGCTGGTTGGGCAGGGCCCGCCGGCGCGCCTCCACCGAGGACTCCGCGACGACGGCGTTGACGGTGAGGAAGGTGCGCGGGGCGTCCAGGTGGGCCGACGGCCGGAAGCTGCTGCGGTAGAGCTCGAGCGCCTCCAGCGTCCCCTGCCCGGAGAAGTGGTGGGCGAAGACGTAGGGCAGGCCCAGCTGGGCGGCCAGCCGGGCGGAGTAGTCCGAGGAACCCAGCAGCCAGACGTCGGCCACCGAGGTGGCGCCGGGCGTGGCCCGCAGCGGCTGGGTGCGACCGGCGACCGAGACCTGCACGCCCTCGGGCGCCATCATCGCCAGCACGTCCTGGACGTACTGCGGGAAGTGCTGCACCGCCTCGTCGCTGACCCCGCCCGCGCCGTGGCGCAGGGCGTAGGAGGTGACCGGGTCGGTGCCGGGGGCCCGGCCGATGCCGAGGTCGATCCGCCCCGGGAACGCGGCCTCGAGCAGGGCGACCTGCTCGGCGACGACGAGCGGCGCGTGGTTGGGCAGCATCACCCCGCCCGAGCCGACCCGGATCCGTCGGGTGGCGGCGGCCAGCATGGCCATCAGCACGGGCGGGTTGGTGGCCGCCACCGCCGGCATGTTGTGGTGCTCGGCGACCCAGTAGCGGCGGTAGCCGAGGTCGTCGGCCACCTGCGCGAGGGCCAGGCCGGCCGACACGGCGTCGGTGGTCGTCTGGTCGGTGCGCACGGGCACCAGGTCGAGGACGGACAGGGCGGGGGCTGCGGAGGTCATCGTGGTGACAACGTCCGCGGCCCCCACCGTGTTCCGTGCAGGTGCAGCCGGGGCTCAGTCCTCGCCGCGCTCGGCCGGCTGCGGGGCCGGCGGGACAGCGGCGCCGCCGTCGGTCGCCACGACCTCGTCGTCCTCGCCCTTGGACTTGGCGAGGCTGGCGACCGCGGTGATGGTGAGCGCCACCAGGATGACCACGAGGCTCAACAGCGTCGGGACCTCCCAGTCGATCAGCCCGCTCTTGTAGGCGGCGTGGATGAAGAGCTTCACGCCGATCCAGCCGAGGATGAAGGCCAGGCCCAGGGACAGGTAGACCAGACGCTTGAGCAGGCCACCGATGAGGAAGTAGAGCTGGCGCAGGCCCATCAGGGCGAACACGTTGGCGGTGAAGACGAGGTACGGCTCGTCGGTGATGCCGAAGATCGCCGGGATCGAGTCGAGCGCGAAGAGGATGTCGGTGACGCCGAGGGCGAGGATGACGATGAGCATCGGGGAGTAGACCCGGACGCCGTTGTCCTTCCACCACAGCTTCAGGCCGCGGTACTCCTCGCCGACGTTGAGGTGGGTCTGGGCCCACTTCACGACCTTGTTGTCCTCGGGGTGCTCCTCCTCGTGCTTGCGGTAGCTGCGCACGAGGCCGACGGCGGTGTACACGAGGAAGGCGCCGAAGAGGTAGAAGACCCAGCTGAAGTTGCTGACCAGCTGGTAGCCGAGCGCGATGAAGATGCCGCGGAAGACCAGCGCCAGGATGATGCCCACCATGAGGGCCTCCTGCTGGTACTTGCGGGGCACCTTGAGCGCGGCCATCAGCACGATGAAGACGAAGAGGTTGTCGACCGAGAGGCTCTTCTCGACGATGAAGCCGGTGAAGTAGTCCACGCCGTAGTCGACGCCGTGGAAGAACATCACCCAGAAGCCGAAGACGGCCGCCGCGCTCATGTAGGCGATGAAGGCGATCGTGCACTCGCGCATCGACGGCTCGTGCGGGTTGCGGGCGATCACGACCACGTCGAAGGTGAGCACCGCGATCGTCACTGCGATCGTGATGCTCCACTCGAGGGCGGAGACGTCCATGGGTCACTCCTAGGCGTGGAAGGGTACGGCGAGCGGCCGGAGGTCTCTTCCGCTCGCGGAGCGAGCCGGTGGCACCGGGCCGCACAGGGCGACCGTGGTGACGACACCACCGTGACGGGAATACTCCCCGCCGCCGGGCAGTCTGGCACGACCCGGCCGGGTGGGAGGAATCCGACCGGCCTCCGGGCTCAGTCTGCCAGGGGCCCGAAGGGCACGCCGAGCGCCGTCAGCTCGGCCTCGCCGCCGTCGAGAGCGGTGAGCACCCACGCGCCGTGGGCGGTCAGCGTGAAGGTGTGCTCGTGGTGGGCGGCCCAGGAGCCGTCGGAGGTGACGACGGTCCAGTCGTCCTCCAGGACCACGGTCTCCTTGCCGCCCAGGGTCACCATCGGCTCGACCGCCAGTGCCAGGCCCTCCACGAGCCGCGGACCGCGCCCGGGCCGGCCGTAGTTCGGGACGTTGGGCGGCAGGTGCATGGCCGAGCCGATGCCGTGGCCGACGTAGTCCTCGAGGATGCCGAACTCCCCGCTGGCCCGCACGTGGCTCTCGATCGCGTGGGAGATGTCGGTGACGCGCCCACCGCGGCGGGCCGCGGCGATCCCGCGCCACATGGCCTGGCGGGTGACCTCGCTCAGGTGCGTGACCTCGTCCGGCACCTCGCCGACCGCGACGGTGGTGGCGGCGTCGCCGTGCCAACCCTCGACGATCGCGCCGCAGTCGATGGAGACGACGTCGCCCTCGGCCAGCACCCGGCCTCCGGGGATCCCGTGGACGACCTCGTCGTTCACCGAGGCGCAGATCGAGGCGGGGAAGCCGTGGTAGCCCTTGAAGGAGGGCGTGGCACCGCGGGAGCGGATGCTGTCCTCGGCGATGGCGTCGAGCTCACCGGTGCTGATGCCCGCACGGACCTCGGTCCGCAACAGCTCCAGGGTCTCCCCCACGACCAGCCCGGCGCGACGCATCATCCGGACCTGGTCGGGGTCCTTGATCTCCAGGCCGCGGTCGAGCAGTCCCATCCGGTACGACGCCGTCAGGAAGCGGCCGAGCCGCGGTCGTCCAGCGCGGACAGGATGCGCGCGGAGACCTCGTCGACCTCGCCGAGGCCGTCGACCTCAAGCAGGAGGCCCCGGTCGCGGTAGACGTCGATGAGCGGGGCGGTCTGCTCGGTGTAGACGTCCTGGCGGTGCCGGATGACGTCCTCGGTGTCGTCGGAGCGGCCGCTGGTCTCGGCGCGCTTGAGCAGCCGCTGGACCAGCTCGTCGGCGTCGACGGTCAGGACCACCACGACGTCGAGGGACCGGTCCGCGGCCGCGAGCATGCCGTCGAGCTCCTCGACCTGGGCCAGGGTGCGCGGGTAGCCGTCGAGCAGGAAGCCGGGCTCGGCGTCGGGCTCGGCGATCCGGTTGCGCACCATCTCGTTGGTCACCGAGTCGGGGACGTACTCCCCCGCGTCCATGTAGCGCTTGGCCTCGAGGCCCAGCGGGGTGCCCTCGGAGACGTTGGCGCGGAAGATGTCGCCGGTCGAGATCGCCGGGATGCCGAAGCGACCCGCCACGACCGTCGCTTGGGTGCCCTTGCCGGCGCCGGGCGGCCCCATGAAGATCATGCGCATCAGTGGCCTCCCTCAGTCCGTCGCGACGACAGGCGTGGTTCGGGTGCGTGCAGCGCAAGGCGGAGGTGCGAAGACGGGACGGAGTCCCGGCGAGCGCCGACAACGCAGCGATGTGCGTGCCCGGGCCGCGCCTGGCGAGCGTAAGGGCTGAGGGTGGTCACTTACTTGAGGAATCCTTCGTAGTTGCGCTGCTGCAGCTGGCTCTCGATCTGCTTCACCGTGTCCAGGGCCACGCCGACCATGATGAGGATGGACGTGCCGCCGAACGGGAAGTTCTGGTTCGCGTCGATGAGGACCAGGGCGATGAGCGGGATCAGGGCGATGAGCCCGAGGTAGAGCGCGCCAGGAGCGGTGATGCGGGACAGGACGTAGGACAGGTAGTCCTCGGTCGGCTTGCCCGCCCGGATCCCGGGGATGAAGCCGCCGTACTTCTTCATGTTGTCGGCCACCTCGTGCGGGTTGAAGGTGATCGAGACGTAGAAGTAGGTGAAGAAGACGATGAGGCCGAAGTAGGCGGCCATGTAGAGCGGGTGGTCGCCGGTGACGAAATAGCGGCTGACCCAGCTGACCCAGCCCGAGGTGCTGTTCTGGTTGAACTGCACGGCCATGGCCGGCAGGTAGAGCAGCGAGCTGGCGAAGATGACCGGGATGATGCCGGCCTGGTTGACCTTGAGCGGGATGTAGGTCGAGGAGCCGCCGAACATCTTGCGCCCGACCATGCGCCGGGCGTACTGCACCGGGATGCGGCGCTGCGCCTGCTCGATGAAGATGACGGCCGCGACGATGACCAGGCCGATGACCAGCACGACGCCGAAGGTCCACCAGCCCTGGCTCTTGCCGACCTCCCAGAGCGCGCCCGGGAAGGTGGCGACGACCTGGCAGAAGATCAGGATCGACATGCCGTTGCCGACGCCGCGCTCGGTGATGAGCTCGCCGAGCCACATGATCACCGCGGTGCCGGCGGTCATGGTCACGACCATGACCAGGAAGGTGCTGGTGCTGTTGGAGTGCAGCAGGTCGAGGTTGCACTGCAGGAGGTTGCCCGAGCGGGCCAGGGCCACGATGCCGGTCGCCTGGAGCAGGGCCAGGCCCAGCGTGAGGTAGCGGGTGTACTGGGTGATCTTGGTCTGGCCGGCCTGGCCCTCCTTCTTGAGGGCCTCCAGCCGCGGGATCACCACCACCAGCAGCTGCAGGATGATGCTCGCGGTGATGTACGGCATGATCCCGAGCGCGAAGATCGTGAGCTGGAGCAGCGCTCCGCCGGAGAACAGGTTCACCAGGCTGTAGAGGCTGGCGTTCTCCCCCTGGGAGGCCAGGTCGATGCACTGGCGCACGTTGGCGACGTTCACCCCGGGCGCAGGGATCTGCGAGCCGGCCCGGAAGATCACGATGATCATCAGGACGAACAGCAGCTTGCGACGCAGGTCGGGCGTCCGGAAAGCGTTGGCGAAGGCGCCGAGCACGAGATCCTCTTTCTCCACACAGTTGTGGCTCCCCGGGCGGGCCCGGAAAGCCTCCGGAAGCCTAACAGGCGGCTACCGGGCAGGTCGTCGAGCGGGGGTACGGCAAGGGCGCGGGTGCGTCGCCTCTACGGCGTGCACCCGCGCCCTCGTACCCGGTGGGTCGGGTCAGACCGTGGTGGTCGAGCCGCCCGCGGCCTCGATCTTGGAGACCGCGGAGGCGGAGAAGGCGTGCGCGGTCACGTCGACCTTGACCGAGATCTCGCCCTGGCCCAGGACCTTGACCAGCTCGTTCTTGCGGACGGCGCCCTTGGCGACCAGGTCCTCGACGGTGACGGCGCCACCCTCGGGGAACAGCGCGCTGATCTTGTCGAGGTTCACCACCTGGAACTCCACCTTGAAGGGGTTCTTGAAGCCCTTCAGCTTGGGGAGCCGCATGTGGATCGGCATCTGGCCACCCTCGAAGGCGACCGGCACCTGGTACCGGGCCTTGGTGCCCTTGGTACCACGGCCGGCGGTCTTGCCCTTCGAGCCCTCACCGCGACCGACGCGGGTCTTGGCGGTCTTGGCGCCGGGAGCCGGCTTCAGGTTGTGCAGCTTGAGCGTCATGTCACTCGACCTCCTCGACCGTCACCAGGTGACGGACGGTGTGGACCATGCCGCGGATCTCCGGGCGGTCCTCCTTGACGACCACGTCGCCGATCCGCTTGAGGCCGAGCGTGCGCACGGTCTCGCGCTGGTTGGCCTTGCAGCCGATCGTGGACTTCATCTGCTGGATCTTCAGCTGCGCCATCAGGAGGACACCTCCTGCGAGACACCGGCCGGGACCTCGGCGCGCGCCTTCAGCAGCGCGGCCGGGGTGACCTGCTCGACGGTGAGACCACGACGGGCGGCGACGGCCTCGGGCTGCTCGAGCATCCGCAGGGCCTCCACCGTCGCGTGGACGATGTTGATCTGGTTCGACGAGCCCAGCGACTTGCTGAGGATGTCGTGGATGCCGGCGCACTCCAGCACCGCGCGCACCGGGCCACCGGCGATCACACCGGTACCGGGAGCGGCGGGACGCAGCATGACCACGCCGGCCGCCTTCTCGCCCTGGACCGGGTGAGGGATGGTGCCCTGGATCCGCGGGACGCGGAAGAAGTTCTTCTTGGCCTCCTCGACACCCTTGGCGATCGCCGCAGGCACCTCCTTGGCCTTGCCGTAGCCGACGCCGACCAGACCCTCACCGTCACCGACGACCACGAGGGCGGTGAAGCTGAAGCGACGACCACCCTTCACGACCTTGGCGACACGGTTGATCGCAACGACGCGCTCGATGTAGGCGGTCTTGTCCGCGCCCTGGCCACCGCGACGGTCGTCACGGCCTCCACGGCGCTCGCCACCGCGCTGTCCGCGCTGGGCTCCGCTCATGAGACTTTCCTCTTCTCTCTTGCTCTGTCTGCGATCAGAAGGTCAGGCCGCCCTCACGGGCGGCATCGGCCAGGGCCGCGATGCGACCGTGGTACTTGTTGCCGGCGCGGTCGAAGACGACCCCGTCGACACCAGCAGCCTTGGCGCGCTCGGCGACGAGCTCGCCGACCTTCTTCGCCTTGGCGGTCTTGTCGCCGGACGTGGCCCGCACGTCGGCCTCCATGGTGGAGGCGCTGGCCAGCGTCTTGCCGACCAGGTCGTCGACGACCTGGACCGAGATGTGCTTGGCGCTGCGGGTGACGACCAGGCGAGGCCGCTCCGCGGTCCCCTGGATCTTCTTGCGACCACGGACCTGGCGGCGCAGGCGCGCCCGGGTCTTGGTAGCGGTGTGCTTGTGGTTCGACAGTGCGATACCCATGGTCACTTACCAGCCTTTCCGACCTTGCGGCGGATGTGCTCGCCGGCGTAGCGCACGCCCTTGCCCTTGTAGGGCTCGGGCTTGCGGAGCTTGCGGATGTTCGCGGCGACCTCGCCGACCAGCTGCTTGTCGATGCCCTGGACACCGAGCTTGGTCGGGCCCTCGACGGCGAAGGTGATGCCCTCGGGGGCGTCGAAGATGATCGGGTGGCTGTAGCCGAGCTGGAACTCCAGCTGGGTGGGGCCCTTGGACAGGACGCGGTAACCGACGCCCACGATCTCGAGCTTCTTCTCGTAGCCCTCGGTCACGCCCACGACCATGTTGTTGACCAGCGTGCGGGTGAGGCCGTGGAGCGACTTCGACTCACGCTCGTCGTTGGGACGCTTGACGTCCAGGACGCCCTCGCCCTTCTCGACCACGATCGGGGCGGCGACGGCGTGGCTCAGGGTGCCCTTGGGGCCCTTGACCGTCACCGTGGCGCCGTCGATGGAGACGTCGACCCCGGACGGGACCGGGACGGGGAGCTTGCCAATGCGCGACATGCGTTTTCTCCTCTCGTCTCTCTCGTCACCAGACGTAGGCGAGGACTTCCCCACCCACGCCCTTCTGGTTGGCCTGGCGGTCGGTCAGCAGGCCCTGGCTCGTCGAGATGATCGCGACGCCCAGGCCGCCGAGCACCTTGGGAAGACCGGTGTGCTTGGCGTAGACCCGCAGGCCGGGCTTGCTGATGCGGCGCACGCCCGCGATGGAGCGCTCGCGGTTGCGGCCGTACTTCAGGGTGATGGTCAGCGTCTTGCCGACCTCGCCCTCGGCCGGGTCCGCCACGGTGTAGGAGGTGATGTAGCCCTCCTGCTGGAGGATGTCGGCCACGCCCTGCTTGAGCTTGCTGTAGGGCATCGACACCGAGTCGTGGTACGCCTGGTTGGCGTTGCGCAGACGGGTCAGCATGTCTGCGATCGGGTCAGTCATCGTCATGAGGTGTGTGTTCTTTCCCTGTGGTTTCGTCCCGGCCGGCGGGACGACCTGCAGCTATCGAGTTCAGCGGACCGCAACGGTGGTCCGGGGGTACTCGGGGGCGGAGCCCCCGAGCGATTACCAGGAGGACTTGGTCACGCCGGGGAGCTCGCCGCGGTGGGCCATCTCGCGCAGGCAGATGCGGCACAGGCCGAACTTGCGGTAGACGGCCTTGGGCCGGCCGCAGCGCTGGCAGCGGGTGTAGCCACGCACGGCGAACTTGGGCTTGCGCGCAGCCTTGACCTTCAGCGAAGTCTTCGCCATGTCAGTTCTCCTTGAACGGGAAGCCGAGCTGCTTGAGCAGCGCGCGGCCCTGGTCGTCGTTGGTCGCGGTGGTGACCACGGTGATGTCCATGCCGCGCGAGCGGTCGATCTTGTCCTGGTCGATCTCGTGGAACATGACCTGCTCGGTCAGACCGAAGGTGTAGTTGCCACGGCCGTCGAACTGCTTGGGCGAGAGGCCGCGGAAGTCACGGATGCGGGGCAGGGCGATGGAGAGCAGCCGGTCGGCGAACTCCCACATGCGGTCGCCGCGCAGCGTCACGTGGGCGCCGATGGGCATGCCCTCGCGCAGCTTGAACTGGGCGATCGACTTGCGCGCCTTCGTCACGGTCGGCTTCTGGCCGGTGATCGCGGTGAGGTCGCGCACGGCGCCCTCGATCAGCTTGGAGTCGCGGGCGGCCTCGCCCACACCCATGTTGACCACGATCTTGGTCAGGCCCGGGACCTGCATGATGTTCTTGATCTCGAACTCGGACTGCAGCGCGGGGATGATCTCCTCGCGGTAGCGGGTCTTGAGCCGGGGCGTGACCTTGGCCGCGGTCGCGGGGGTCTCGGTGGTGGTCTCGGTCATCTCAGATCTCCTTGCCGCTCTTGCGGGAGATGCGGACGCTGCGCTCGGCCTCGTAGGTCGAGCCGTCGGGACGACGCTTGGTGACCGGCACGCGCTTGAAGCCGATCCGGGTCACGCCGTCGCCCTCGACCAGCATCACGTTGGACACGTGGATCGGCGCCTCGGCGGTGATGATGCCGCCGGTGGTGCCGGCGCGACCGCCCTGGTTGACGACCTTGGTGTGCCGCTTGATGCGGTTCACGCCCTCGACGATGACCCGCTGCTCCTCACGGAGCACCTGGATCACCTTGCCCTCGGCGCCCTTGTCCTTGCCGGCGATGACCTTGACGGTGTCGCCCTTCTTGATGTTCACGCTGTTCTTCCCCATGGCTCAGAGCACCTCCGGCGCCAGCGAGATGATCTTCATGAACTTCTTGTCGCGCAGCTCGCGACCGACGGGGCCGAAGATGCGGGTGCCCCGCGGCTCGCCGTCGTTCTTGAGGATCACGGCCGCGTTCTCGTCGAAGCGGATGTAGGACCCGTCGGGCCGGCGGCGCTCCTTGACGGTGCGCACGACGACGGCCTTGACGACGTCGCCCTTCTTGACGTTGCCACCCGGGATGGCGTCCTTGACGGTGGCGACGATGGTGTCACCGATCCCGGCGTAGCGGCGGCCCGAGCCACCGAGAACACGGATGCAGAGGATCTCCTTCGCACCGGTGTTGTCGGCGACCTTGAGCCGCGACTCCTGCTGAATCATTTTCTCTCCTGGTCGTCGTGCTGGTTCTCACCGACGCGGTGGTCGGTGAGCCTGGCCGAACTACATGGGGGTGGGGCTCGCCTCGCGGCGAGGAGTCACTTGGCTCGCTCGAGGATCTCGACGACCCGCCAGCGCTTGGTGGCCGACAGGGGTCGGGTCTCCATGATCAGGACCCGGTCGCCGATGCCGCACTCGTTGGCCTCGTCGTGCGCCTTGAGCTTGCTCGTGCGACGCAGGACCTTGCCGTACAGCGCGTGCTTGACGCGGTCCTCGACGGTGACGACGACGGTCTTGTCCATCTTGTCGCTCACCACGAGACCCTCGCGGGTCTTGCGGCTGTTGCGCTCGGTGGTCTGGGTCTCGCTCACTTCTCGTCCTCGTCGCTCGAGCCCGGCGCGGTCCGGATGCCGAGCTCGCGCTCGCGCACCACGGTGTAGATCCGGGCGATGTCCTTCTTGACCGTGCGGAGACGGCCGTGGCTCTCCAGCTGGCCGGTGGCCGCCTGGAAGCGGAGGTTGAAGAGCTCCTCCTTGGCCTCGCGCAGGCGGGACTCCAGGTCGACGTCGGTCAGGTCGTCGAGCTCGTGGGCCTTCACACCGTTGGCCATCAGAATTCACCCGCCTCTCGGGACACGAACCGGCACTTCATGGGGAGCTTGTGGATCGCGCGGCGCATGGCCTCGCGGGCGACGTCCTCGGGGACACCGGAGAGCTCGAACATGACGCGACCGGGCTTGACGTTGGCGACCCACCACTCCGGCGAGCCCTTGCCCGAACCCATGCGGGTCTCGGCGGGCTTCTTGGTCAGCGGACGGTCCGGGTAGATGTTGATCCACACCTTGCCGCCACGCTTGATGTGACGGGTCATGGCGATACGGGCCGACTCGATCTGCCGGTTGGTCACGTAGTGACCCTCGATCGCCTGGATACCGAAGTCGCCGAAGGCGAGCGTGGTGCCGCCCTTGGCCATCCCGGTCCGCTTGGGGTGGTGCTGCTTGCGGTGCTTGACGCGACGGGGCATCAGCATGACTCAGGCCTCCGAAGGGGTCTCGGCGGGAGCAGCAGCCTCGGCCGGGGCCTCGGTCGTCTGCTCGCGGTCGGCACGGGTGGGGCGCTCGCCAGCGCGCGAGCCACGGCTCGGACGCTCGCCACCGCGGGTCGGACGACCGCTGCGGCCGGGGACACCGGCGCGGGCGGCGGCCTGAGCCTGGCGCTCGGCACGGGAGCCGGCGACCTCACCCTTGTAGATCCAGACCTTCACGCCGATGCGGCCGAAGGTCGTCTTGGCCTCGTAGAAGCCGTAGTCGATGTCCGCGCGCAGGGTGTGCAGGGGCACGCGGCCCTCGCGGTAGAACTCGGTGCGCGACATCTCGGCGCCGTTGAGGCGGCCCGAGCACTGGATCCGGATGCCCTTGGCACCCGAGCGCATCGTGGTCTGCATCGCCTTGCGCATGGCGCGGCGGAACTGCACACGACCGGTGAGCTGCTCGGCGACACCCTGGGCGACCAGCTGTGCGTCGACCTCGGGGTTCTTGACCTCGAGGATGTTCAGCTGCACCTGCTTGCCGGTGAGCTTCTCGAGCTCGCCGCGGATGCGGTCGGCCTCGGCGCCACGACGGCCGATCACGATGCCCGGACGCGCGGTGTGGATGTCCACCCGCACGCGGTCCCGGGTCCGCTCGATCTCGACCTTGGAGATGCCGGCCCGCTCCATGCCCTTGCTGAGCAGCTTGCGGATCGCGACGTCCTCACCGACGTACGCCTTGTACAGCTTGTCGGCGTACCAGCGGGACTTGTGGTCCGTGGAGATGCCGAGACGGAAGCCGTTCGGGTTGATCTTCTGGCCCATCAGGCACCCTTCCCGTTCTTCTTCTTCGCGGCCACGACGTCGGCCGGCTGGACGACCAGCGTGATGTGGCTGGTCCGCTTGTTGATGCGGGTGGCGCGACCCTGGGCGCGGGGACGCCAGCGCTTCATGGTCGGGCCCTCGTCCACCATGGCGACGGAGACGACCAGGTCGTCGGCGTCGAGGCCCTCGGTGGTCTCGGCGTTGGCGACGGCCGACTCCAGGACCTTGAGGACGGTCTCGGCGGCCGCCTGCGGGGCGAACGACAAGATCGCGTGCGCCTCGCCCACGGGCAGGCCGCGGACCAGGTCGACGACCCGGCGGGCCTTCATGGGCGTGATCCGCGTGAAGCGGGCGGACGCGAAGGCGCCGGGCTGGTCACCCAGCAGCGACTCGCGGCGTGCGCTGGTGCGCACTCGGTCGGTGGTGCTCATCGACGCCGTCCCTTCCGGTCTTCCTTGACGTGACCCTTGTAGGTGCGGGTGGGCGCGAACTCGCCCAGCTTGTGGCCGACCATGGAGTCGGACACGAAGACCGGGACGTGCTTGCGACCGTCGTGCACGGCGATCGTGTGGCCGATCATGGCCGGCACGATCATCGAGCGGCGCGACCACGTCTTGATGACGTTGTGGCTGCCCTTCTCGTTCTCGGCGTCCACCTTCTTCATCAGGTGGTCGTCGACGAAGGGGCCCTTCTTCAGGCTGCGAGGCATGTCGGTTACTTCCTACCCTTGCCGGACTTGCGACGACGGATGATCTGGGCGTCGGAGGCCTTGCGCTTGCGCGTGCGGCCCTCGGGCTTGCCCCAGGGCGAGACCGGGTGGCGACCACCGGAGGTCTTGCCCTCACCACCACCGTGCGGGTGGTCGACCGGGTTCATGACGACACCGCGGACGGTCGGGCGCTTGCCCTTCCAGCGCATGCGGCCGGCCTTGCCCCAGTTGATGTTGGACTGCTCGGCGTTGCCCACCTCGCCGACGGTGGCGCGGCAGCGCACGTCGACGAAGCGCATCTCGCCGGACGGCAGGCGCAGCGTGGCGCGCGAGCCCTCACGGGCGACGAGCTGGGCGCTGTTGCCGGCCGAGCGGGCCATCTTGGCCCCGCCGCCGGGACGCAGCTCCACGCAGTGGATCGTCGTGCCGACGGGGATGTTGCGCAGCGGCAGGTTGTTGCCGGGCTTGATGTCGGCCTGCGGGCCGGACTCGATGCGCGTCCCCTGCGTCAGGTCCTTCGGCGCCACGATGTAGCGCTTCTCGCCGTCGGCGTAGTGCAGCAGCGCGATGCGCGCCGTGCGGTTGGGGTCGTACTCGATGTGGGCGACCTTCGCGGGGACGCCGTCCTTGTCGTAGCGACGGAAGTCGATGATCCGGTACGCACGCTTGTGGCCGCCACCCTGGTGACGGGTGGTGATCCGGCCCTGGTTGTTGCGGCCGCCCTTCTTGGGCAGCGGCACCGTCAGGGACTTCTCCGGCGTGGTGCGGGTGATCTCGACGAAGTCGGCGACCGACGAGCCACGACGGCCCGGGGTGGTCGGCTTGTACTTGCGGATAGCCATTGCTCTTGTTTCCTCGTCTCGCCCGGTCAGCCGACCTGGCCGAAGATGTCGATGCGGTGACCCTCGGCGAGGCTCACGATGGCGCGCTTGGTGTCCTTGCGCTTGCCCATGCCGTACTTGGTGCGGCGGGACTTGCCGGTGCGGTTCAGCGTGTTCACGGAGGTGACCTTGACGCCGAAGACCTTCTCGACCGCGATCTTGATCTCGGTCTTGTTGGCGTCGGGACGCACGATGAAGGTGTACTTGTTGGCGTCGAGCAGGCCGTAGCTCTTCTCGGACACGACCGGCGCGATCAGGACGTCGCGGTGGTCCTTGTGCAGGGTGCTCACTTGGTGGCCTCCTTCTCGGCGGTACCGGCGCCCACGAACACGTCGTACGCGCCCTTGGTGAAGACCACGTCGTCGGAGGCGAGCACGTCGTAGGTGTTGAGCTGGTCGACGGCCACGATGTGCACCTGCGGGGCGTTGCGCAGCGACAGCCAGGTGAGGGTGTCGGTGCGCTCGAGGACCACGAGGAACTTCGTGCGGTCGCTCAGCCCGGTCAGCGCGGCGATGCCGGCCTTGGTCGAGGGCTTGTCACCCGAGACCAGGGCCTCCACGACGTGGATGCGGCCGTTCTGCGCCCGGTCGGAGAGGGCACCGCGCAGGGCGGCGACCTTCATCTTCTTGGGGGTGCGCTGGTCGTAGCTGCGCGGCTGCGGGCCGTGGACGGTGCCACCGCCGGCGAACTGCGGCGCACGGGTCGAGCCCTGGCGGGCGCGGCCGGTGCCCTTCTGCTTGTAGGGCTTGCGGCCACCGCCGCGGACCTCGCCGCGGGTCTTGGTGGCGTGCGTGCCCTGGCGGGCGGCGGCCTGCTGCGCGACGACGACCTGGTGGATCAACGGGATGTTGACCTTGACGTCGAAGATCTCGGCGGGCAGGTCGACCTTGACGGTCTTGGCAGACATGCTCAGGCCTCCTGGGTCTTCTTGGCGGCGGAGCGGAGGACCACGAGACCACCCTTGGGGCCGGGGACGGCGCCCTTGAGCAGGATCAGGCCCTTCTCGGTGTCGACCGCGTGCACGGTGATGTTCTGCGTGGTGACGGTGTCGCCACCCATGCGGCCGGCCATCCGGACACCCTTGAAGACGCGACCGGGGGTCGCGCAGGCGCCGATCGAGCCGGGCTTGCGGTGGTTGCGGTGAGCACCGTGCGACGCCGAGACACCGGCGAAGCCGTGGCGCTTCATCGTGCCCGCGAAGCCCTTGCCCTTGCTGGTGCCCGTCACGTCGATCTCCTCGCCGGCGGCGAAGGTGTCGACGGCGAGCTCCTGGCCGACGGAGTAGTCGGCGGCGGAGGCGGTACGGATCTCGACCAGGTGGCGGCGGGGGGTCACCTCGGCCTTGGCGAAGTGACCCGCCTTGGGCTTGGTGACCTTGCGGCCGTCGATCTCGCCGTACCCGATCTGGACGGCGTTGTAGCCGTCGACCTCAGGGGTGCGGACCTGGGTGACCACGTTGGTCGCCGCGGCGACGACGGTCACGGGGACGACCTTGTTGTTCTCGTCCCAGAGCTGGGTCATGCCGAGCTTGGTGCCCAGCAGGCCCTTCACGTTGCGTTCGAAAGTCATGTCGTCTGACCTCAGAGCTTGATCTCGATGTCGACGCCCGCCGGGAGGTCCAGGCGCATGAGCGAGTCGACGGTCTTCGGCGTGGGGTCGATGATGTCGATGAGGCGCTTGTGCGTGCGCATCTCGAAGTGCTCGCGGGAGTCCTTGTACTTGTGGGGCGAGCGGATGACGCAGTACACGTTCTTCTCGGTCGGCAGCGGCACGGGGCCGGCGACCTTGGCACCCGTGCGGGTGACGGTGTCCACGATCTTGCGCGCCGAGGTGTCGATCACCTCGTGGTCATAGGCCTTGAGCCTGATGCGGATCTTCTGTCCCGCCATAGGTCTCTCTCGTCCTTCTACTCGTCAACCGCGTGCTGTAGTCCGGGGCGTCCTCGGGCTTGAGTCGGTCCCGCCCTGTGCTCCACCCCCACCAGCGACCGACCCCCGCGGTCGGGCGTGTCGCACATCCTGGACAGATGTCCGCGCACGCCGCTGGACCGGGGTCCTGCTGCTGTGTGCTGTGGTGGCACCCGATGGTTCATCGGGCTGATCGGGTCTCCCCCCGCATCGCTGCAAGGCTTCCCCCAGACTTCGGAGGACGGCGGCCGCACGCGCGACGACTGAGGTATCTGCACCAGCTGGTGCGGGAGACACGATTCAGAAGTCAAGGTGTGGCACGCCCCGGCGACCCGCCGGAGCAACCGGGCTATCTTGGCAGACGCTGCCCGCCCCGACAAATTCGGCGGCGACCCCGGACCCTGGAGGCCCTGTGATCATCGACGTCCCGGAGGGGAAGGACCCGCTGGTCTACGTGTGGGGAGAGCTCGTCCCCGGCATCGGGCCGGCGGCCGCTGCGTTCTCGGCGGCCGTCTATGCCCACTCCACCCTGGCGCTGCGCGAGTTCGAGGCGGCCAGGCTGACCATCGCCCGCGTGAACGGCTGCCTGTTCTGCCTCGACTACCGCACCGAGCGGGACGGCCAGCGGGTCGAGGAGGGGTTCTTCGACGAGGTCACCGCGTGGCGCACCAGCAGCGCGCTCGGTGAGCGCGAGCGCCTGGCCGCGGAGTACGCCGAGCGCTTCGCCACCGAGCACCACGGGCTCGACGAGGACTTCTGGTCGCGGATGCGGGCGGCGTACGACGACCGGCAGGTGGTCGAGCTGACCATGTGCCTGGGCTCGTGGATCGCCTTCGGGCGGCTGAACCGTGTCACCGGGCTCGACGAGGTGTGCTCGCTGCCGGCGCACGTGCCCGGCGCGCGCGACTGACCCCCGGCCGAGGGCCGCCTCAGACCCGGCGGTAGAGCAGGTCGGTGATCTCGCGACCGACCTCGAGGCCCTTGCGCTCGAACTTCGTGACGGGCCGCTCGGCCCACCGCTCGACGACCCCGCCCTCCAAGGCGGGCTCCGCGTCCAGGACGGCCTGCATGTGCTCGGCGTACGGCGCCCAGTCGGTCGCCAGGCGCCAGGCGCCTCCCGGGCGCAACCGGGAGGCCACCAGCGCGGCGAAGTCGGGCTGCACCAGGCGGCGCTTGTGGTGCCGCGCCTTGGGCCAGGGGTCGGGGAAGAACGTCCACAGCTCCTCCAGGCCGCCGGCCGGCACGAGGTGCTGCAGCGACCAGACGGCGTCGACGGAGCAGAACCGGACGTTCTGCGCCCCGGCGGCGGCGACCTCGGCCAGCGAGGCGGCCACCCCGGGCAGCCAGACCTCCAGCGCCAGGACGTTGCAGTCGGGTCGCGCTGCGGCCAGCACGCCGGTGGCCTCCCCCACCCCGCAGCCGATCTCCACGACGAGCGGCGCCGAGCGGCCGAAGACCTCGGCCAGGTCGAACCCAGGCCGGTCGATCGCCTCGTCGGGCACGACCCAGGCCTCGGCATGGGCGTCCCAGGCCTCCTGCTGGCGCGGGGTGAAGCGGCTGCCGCGGCGGCTGTAGCTGAGCACCTCGCGCATCCGCCGACCGTCCTCGGTCAGCTTCTGGTGCGGGCGTGCGGGGGGCACCTGGGACATGGGTTCCTCACGGGGGTCGGGACGCAGAGCGGCCCCGGACCTCGAGAGGTCCGGGGCCGTCCTGGTGTGACTGGTGCCGGTCAGCGACCGGCGGGGATCACTTGGTGATCTTGGTGACGCGGCCCGCGCCGACGGTGCGACCGCCCTCGCGGATCGCGAAGCGCAGACCCTCGTCCATGGCGATCGGCTGGATGAGCTCGACGGCCATCTCGGTGTTGTCGCCCGGCATGACCATCTCGGTGCCCTCGGGGAGGGTCACGACGCCGGTCACGTCCGTGGTGCGGAAGTAGAACTGCGGGCGGTAGTTGTTGAAGAACGGCGTGTGACGGCCGCCCTCCTCCTTCGACAGGATGTAGACCGAGGCGTCGAAGTTGGTGTGCGGGGTCGTGGTGCCCGGCTTCGCCAGCACCATGCCGCGCTCGACGTCCTCACGCTTGGTGCCGCGGAGGAGCAGACCGACGTTCTCGCCCGCCTGGCCCTCGTCGAGGAGCTTGCGGAACATCTCCACACCGGTGACGGTGGTCTTGGCGGAGGTCTCGCGGATGCCGAGGATCTCGATCTCCTCGCCGACCTTGACGATGCCGCGCTCGATGCGGCCCGTGACCACGGTGCCACGACCGGTGATCGTGAAGACGTCCTCGACGGGCATGAGGAACGGCTTGTCGGTGTCGCGCTCGGGCTGCGGGATGTAGGAGTCCACGGCCTCCATGAGCTCGCCGATCGAGTCGGCCCACTTCTGGTCGCCGTTGAGCGCCGGGAAGGCCGCCACGCGGACCACGGGGACGTCGTCGCCCGGGAACTCGTACTCGGAGAGGAGCTCGCGCACCTCCATCTCGACGAGCTCGATGAGCTCCTCGTCGTCGACCATGTCGCACTTGTTGAGCGCGACGACCAGGGCGGGCACGCCGACCTGGCGCGCGAGCAGCACGTGCTCGCGGGTCTGCGGCATCGGGCCGTCGGTGGCGGCGACCACGAGGATCGCGCCGTCCATCTGCGCCGCGCCGGTGATCATGTTCTTGATGTAGTCGGCGTGACCGGGGCAGTCGACGTGCGCGTAGTGGCGCTGCTCGGTCTGGTACTCGATGTGGGCGATCGAGATGGTGATGCCGCGCTGGCGCTCCTCGGGGGCCTTGTCGATGGAGTCGAAGGGCGACGCCTCGTTCAGGTCCGGGTACTTGTCGTGCAGCACCTTGGAAATCGCCGCGGTGAGCGTCGTCTTCCCGTGGTCGATGTGACCGATGGTGCCGATGTTGACGTGCGGCTTGGTCCGCTCGAACTTCGCCTTAGCCACTGGGGGCTCCTCCTGGTGTTGTTTGTTGCTTGACTCGTGAGTGGGACTGGTGGTGCCGAGGGTAGGGGACTACTCGCCCCGTGCCTTCTTGACGATCTCGTCGGCGATGTTCGAGGGAACCTCGGCGTACGAGTCGAACTCCATCGAGTACGACGCCTGGCCGGAGGTCTTGGACCTCAGGTCACCGACGTACCCGAACATCTCCGAGAGCGGGACGAGGGCCGACACGACGAGGTCGCCGTGGGACTCCTCCTGCGCCCGGACCTGACCGCGACGGCTGTTGATGTCGCCGATGACCGTACCCAGGAAGGACTCCGGGGTCGTCACCTCCACGGCGAACATCGGCTCGAGCAGGACAGGCTTGGCCTGGCGGCAGGCCTCCTTGAAGGCCTGGTTGCCGGCGATCTTGAACGCGAGCTCCGAGGAGTCCACGTCGTGGTAGGCGCCGTCCTCCAGGGAGACCTTGACGTCCACCATCGGGTAGCCGGCGAGGACACCGAACTGCATGGCGTCCTGCGCACCCTGGTCGACCGAGGGGATGTACTCCTTCGGCACGCGACCACCGGTGACGTTGTTGGCGAACTCGTAGCCCGCACCCAGGCCGGTCTCGGCGTCGATGTTGGGCTCGATCGAGATGACGACCTTCGCGAACTGGCCCGAACCACCGGTCTGCTTCTTGTGGGTGTAGCTGTGGTTCTTGACCTCGCGGCGGATGGTCTCGCGGTAGGCGACCTGCGGCTTGCCGACGGTGGCCTCGACCTTGAACTCCCGCTTCATGCGGTCGACCAGGATCTCGAGGTGGAGCTCGCCCATGCCGGCGATGATGGTCTGGCCGGTCTCCTCGTCGGTCTTGACGACGAAGGTGGGGTCCTCCTCGGCCAGGCGCTGGATGGCGACACCCAGCTTCTCCTGGTCGGACTTGGTCTTGGGCTCGATGGCGACCTCGATCACCGGGGCCGGGAAGGTCATCGACTCCAGAACGACCGGCTTGGAGGCGTCCGAGAGCGTGTGACCGGTCTTGGTGTCCTTCAGACCCATGACGGCCACGATCTGACCGGCGCCGACGGAGGCGATCTCCTCACGCTTGTTGGCGTGCATCTGGTAGATCTTGCCGATCCGCTCCTTGCGGCCGTTGCTGGAGTTCAGCACGGTACCGCCGGCCTCGAGGGTGCCGGAGTAGACGCGGACGAAGGTCAGCTTGCCCAGGTGCGGGTCCGAGGCGATCTTGAACGCCAGGGCGGCCAGCGGCTCGTCGGCCGAGGGCTTGCGGGAGACCTCGTTCTCGGGGGTCTCCTCCGCGTTGGGCTTGTGACCCGTGATGGCGTCGACGTCCAGCGGCGAGGGCAGGTAGTCGACGATCGCGTCGAGCAGGGTCTGCACGCCCTTGTTCTTGAACGCGGTGCCGGTGAGGATCGGGTTCAGCTTGTCGGCCAGGGTCGCGCGACGGATCGCGGCCTTGAGCTCGGCGACGCTGAGCTCCTCGCCCTCGAGGTACTTCTCCATGACCTCGTCGTCGGCCTCGGAGAGGGTCTCGAGGAGCTTCTCGCGGTACTCGGCGGCCTTCTCGGCCAGGTCCGCGGGGATCTCCTCGACGACGTAGTCCTCGCCCTGGGCGGTCTCGCCGCGCCAGACCTTGGCGTTCATCTCGACCAGGTCCACGACGCCGATGAAGTCGCCCTCGGCACCGATCGGGATCTGCAGCACCAGCGGGGTGGCGTTGAGCTTGTTCACGATCGAGTCGACGACGCGGTAGAAGTCCGCGCCGGTGCGGTCGAGCTTGTTGACGAAGCACATGCGCGGGACGGCGTACTTGTTGGCCTGGCGCCACACGGTCTGCGACTGCGGCTCCACGCCGGCGACACCGTCGAAGACCGCGACGGCGCCGTCGAGGACGCGCAGCGAGCGCTCGACCTCGACGGTGAAGTCCACGTGGCCGGGGGTGTCGATGATGTTGATCTGGTGCTTCTTCCACCAGCAGGTGGTGGCGGCGGAGGTGATCGTGATGCCGCGCTCCTGCTCCTGCTCCATCCAGTCCATCGTGGCAGCGCCGTCGTGGACCTCACCGATCTTGTAGGAGATACCGGTGTAGAACAGGATGCGCTCGGTGGTGGTCGTCTTGCCGGCATCGATGTGCGCCATGATGCCGATGTTGCGGACGACCTTGAGGTCGGTGGTGATGTCGACAGCCACTGTGGTCAGCGTTCCTTAGGTCGAGGGTGTGCGGTGGAGGGACGGGGCGGCGCACCGGCGGTGGCCGCCCCGGCCCGAGGTCACCAGCGGTAGTGGGCGAAGGCCTTGTTGGACTCGGCCATCTTGTGGGTGTCCTCGCGCTTCTTCACCGCGGCACCGAGGCCGTTGGAGGCGTCGAGGATCTCGTTCATGAGCCGCTCGGACATGGTCTTCTCGCGGCGGTCCTGGGCGTAGCCCACGAGCCAGCGCAGCGCCAGCGTGGTGCCACGGTTGCCCTTGACCTCGATCGGGACCTGGTAGGTCGCACCGCCGACGCGGCGGGACTTGACCTCGATGGCCGGCTTGACGTTGTCCATCGCACGCTTGAGCGTCACGACGGGGTCGGTGCCGGTCTTCTCGCGGCAGCCCTCGAGCGCGGAGTAGACGATGCGCTGCGCGACCTGCTTCTTGCCGTCCTGCAGCACCTTGGAGACGAGCTGGGTGACCAGCTGCGACCCGTAGACCGGGTCGACGTCGAGGGGGCGCTTCGGAGCGGGACCCTTGCGCGGCATGTCAGCTCTTCTCCTTCTTGGCGCCGTAGCGGCTGCGAGCCTGCTTGCGGTTCTTCACGCCCTGGGTGTCGAGCGTGCCGCGGATGATCTTGTAGCGGACACCGGGGAGGTCCTTCACACGGCCGCCGCGGACGAGCACGATCGAGTGCTCCTGGAGGTTGTGGCCCACGCCGGGGATGTAGGCAGTGACCTCGACGCCGCTGGACAGGCGCACACGGGCGACCTTGCGCAGGGCGGAGTTCGGCTTCTTCGGCGTGGTGGTGTAGACGCGGGTGCAGACGCCACGGCGCTGCGGAGACCCCTTCAGGGCAGGCGTCTTGTTCTTCGACACCTTGTCCTGGCGGCCCTTGCGGACCAGCTGGTTGATGGTGGGCACCTGGCGGTTCCCTTTCTTGTCATGACTCTCTGCGCAGCGATCTGCTCCGCAGGGTGTGCCGGCGACTGCTCGTCACCGTGCGTGTGTCGGGTGGTGCTGCTCGACCCGCGCTGCTCGCCCCCGAGGTCGGGCGTGTCGCCCTCAGCACGGTGCCACCCCGCAACCGGGAAGGCGGTGGACTGGTCGTGGCGGCCGATGCCGGGCCTGTTTCCGGCAGCTACTTCCGCGCACGCGCAACGGCCTGGTCGTCCCAGACACGAGGAATGAGGCTACCGGGCGCCTGCAGGGCGGTCAAAACCCGACGAGGACCCAGGAACAGGGCTGCGCAGAGCAGGGTGCCGAGCACCGTCGCGGCCCCTCCGACCAGGAGCGTCCAGCGGGCACCGTAGGTCTCGCCGACCCACCCGATGAAGGGCGCGCCCAGCGGCGTACCGCCGATGAAGATCATCATGTAGAGCGCCATCACCCGACCCCGCATCGCCGGGGTGGTCTGCAGCTGCAGGTGCGCGTTGGCGCTGGTGATCATGGTCAGCGCGGCCAGGCCCAGCAGCGGGCAGAGCAGCGCGAAGGTGAGGTAGGACGGCGCGAGGCCGGCCACGACCTCCAGCACCCCGAAGGCGACCGCGGCGCCCACCACCAGCCGGTGCCGCACCCGCTCGCGCCGGGCGGCGACGAGGGAGCCGGTCAGCGAGCCGACCGCGAGGAAGGTGCCGAGCAGGCCGTACTCGGTGGGGCCCTTGTCGAAGACGTCGGTGGCCATGAGCGCCGAGGTCATCTGGAAGTTGAGCCCGAAGGTGCCGGCGAAGAAGACGATCCCGAGGATCAGCAGGAGGTCGGGTCGACCGCGCACGTAGGCGACGCCCTCGCGGACCTGGCCGGGCCGCCGCGGCACCCGGTCGGGCGTGCGCAGGGCGGCGCCGTCCAGGGCACGCAGGGTCAGGACGGGGGCGACGTAGCTCAGCCCGTTGAGGACGATGACCCAGCCGGTGCCCACCACTCCCCCACCGAAGGCCGCGATCAGCAGGCCGGCCAGCGCCGGACCGATGATGCGGGCGGAGTTGAAGCTCGCGGAGTTCAGGCCCACGGCGTTGGTGAGGTCGTCGGGCCCGACCAGCTCGGAGACGAAGGACTGTCGCGCCGGGGCGTCGAAGGCCGAGGCAACGCCCAGGACTAGTGCCAGGGCGTAGACGTGCCAGATCTCGACGGTCCCGGTCACGGCCAGGACACCCAGCACGAGCGCCGGCACCGCCATGCCGATGTTCGTGACCTGCAGCAGCCAGCGCTTGGGGACCCGGTCGGCGACGACCCCGGCGAACGGGGAGAGCAGCAGGAACGGCAGGAACTGCAGGCCGGTCACGATCCCGAGCGCCGCACCGGACCCGGTGAGGACCAGCACGAGCCAGTCCTGCGCCACCCGCTGCATCCAGGTACCGACGTTCGACACCAGCGCGCCGGCGGCGTAGGTCCGGTAGTTCGGCTGGGACAGGGCGCGGAACGTGGGGCTCAGGTCGTCTCCTGCGGGCGGGGGTGGCTGGGGTGTCTACCGGTCAACCGGTGGACGGCGTCAACCATTCCCGCTGTGGGCCCCGCGCCTGGGGCCCGGGTCAGGTGAGCAGGTCGGTGAGGGGCGTGATCGCGAAGTAGACGACGAACAGCCCGGCCACGACCCACAGCAGCGGGTGCACCTGGCGGGTCTTGCCGAGCACCAGCTTGATGAGCACGTAGGAGACGAAGCCGGCGCCGATGCCGACCGAGATGGAGTAGGTGAACGGCATCAGCACGATCGTGAGGAAGGCCGGGATCGCGATCTCCAGGTCCGACCAGTCGACCCCGGTCACCTGCTGCATCATCAGGAAGCCGACCAGGACCAGCGCCGGGACCGCGGCCTCGGAGGGGATCGCGCTGACGATCGGGGCGAAGAACGTCGAGAGCAGGAACAGCACCCCCGTGACGATCGAGGCCAGACCGGTGCGGGCGCCCTCCCCCACGCCCGAGGCCGACTCGATGTAGGAGGTGTTGGAGGAGACACCGCCCAGGCCACCGGCGATCGCGGCGACCGAGTCGACCACCAGGATCCGCTCGGTGTGCGGCGGGACGCCCTCCTCGTCGTTGAGCCCGGCCTCCGCGCCGATCGCGGTCATCGTGCCCATCGTGTCGAAGAAGTCGGCCAGCATGAGGGAGAAGACCAGCAGGATCGCGCCGATCACGCCCACGGCGCCGGCGGAGAAGGCCCCGAACAGGTCGACCTGGAACAGCGTGCCGAAGTCGGGGACGTCGACGACCCCGTCGAAGCTCGGCACGGTCAGGGCCCAGCCGCCGGGGTTGTCCTCGGCGCGCGCACCCAGGTCGAGGACCGCCTCCAGGACGAAGGCGCCGATGGTCGTGACGACGATCGCGAGGAGAATCGCGCCCTTGACCGCGCGGGCCCACAGGGCGATCAGCAGCAGCAGGCCCAGGCAGAAGACCAGGACCGGCCAGCCGGACAGCTGACCGGTGGCGCCGAGCTGGGTGACGGTGCCCGCGCCGGGGCGGACGAAGCCGGCGTCGGCGAAGCCGATGAGGGCGATGAACAGGCCGATGCCCACCGAGATGGCGACCTTGAGCTGGGTGGGCACGGCGTGGAAGACCGCTGCCCGGAAACCGGTGAGCACCAGGAGGAGGATCACGATCCCCTCGAGGACGACCAGGCCCATCGCCGCCTCCCACGTGGAGCGGGTCGCGATGGAGAAGGCGACGAAGGCGTTGAGACCCAGGCCGGTGGCCAGCGCGAGCGGGAACTTCGCGACCGAGCCCATCAGGATGGTCAGCAGGCCGGCGACCAGCGCGGTGCCGGCGGCGATGGCCGGGAGGTTCTCGCCGTTGCCGGTGCCGCCGCCCAGGTAGGCCCCGGTGGAGTCGGGCACGTAGCCGAGGATCAGCGGGTTCAGCACGATGATGTAGGCCATCGTGAGGAAGGTGACGATGCCGCCGCGCACCTCGCGTCCCACGGTCGAGCCGCGGGCGGTGATGAGGAAGTAGCGGTCCAGGGCGTTGGTGCCGGTCACGGCGGTCCCGTTGCTCACGGGCCCACAGCCAACCAGAGCCGCGAGCGGCGCGTCGAGGGGGGATGCGGTCGCCGCGTAGAGTCGCCGCCGTGGACCTGCGCGACGAGCAGCCGACCCAGCACGAGATCGGCAACCGCACCTACCTGGTCGCGGACGTCGACCCCCTCGACGTCGACGGGGTCCGCACGGTCCAGGTGGGCTCGGGGCTCTTCCTGCTGGGGTTCCTCGCGCTGCTGCCCTTCTACGGCACGCTGCAGGACAACGACCGCACCTGGTGGCTGTGGATGTGCCTGACCGGCTTCGCGCTCGGCCTCTTCGGCGTGGAGTACTGCCGCAGGCGGCGCCGGGCGCGCGACCGCATGCGCGCCGAGGAGCAGGAGGCGTGACCACGCTCCCGCCCACCCGCTGGCAGCTCGCCGGTCCGGAGGCGGCCCAGGGCTTCGGTCGCAAGTTCGCCGAGCTGGTCGCCACCGGCCAGGACGTCGACGGCGAGGCCCGCCTCGCCGACACCCTGCTGCCGCGGGGCGGCCGGGTGCTCGACGTCGGCGCCGGGATGGGCCGGGTCACCGCCGCCCTGGCCGCACGCGGGCACCGGGTCGTGGGCCTGGAGCCGGACGGTGCGCTCGTGGAGCAGGCGCGGGCCACGTACGCCGGGATCGACCTGCTGCACAGCGACGTGCTCGGGCTCTCCGACGAGCTGCTGGGCGGGCGGCCGGGCGAGTACGACCTGGTCGTGGTCGTCGGGAACGTGATGGTCTTCCTCGCCGAGGACACCGAGCGGCAGGTGCTGTCACTGCTGCGCTCGCGGCTGGCACCGGGCGGTCGGGTGCTGGTCGGCTTCCACCTGGTCGGTGGGCCCGAGCACGCCCGGTCCTACCCGCCGGAGGAGTTCGTGGCCGACGTCGAGGCCTCGGGGCTGCGGGTGGACGCGCGGTTCGGGAGCTACGAGCTGCACCCGGCGAACGGGGAGTACGCCGTGTTCATCCTGTCCGCAGGCTGATCCGGCTCGCTGTGGTCGCGGTCGGCGACCGGGTCTCGACGACGCTCGCTGGCGCTCGCTGCTCGACCAGCGAGCTCGGCTCAGAACGTCTCGATCTGGGTGGCGTCGAGGTCGTCGACCACCGGCTCGGGCAGCGGCTGGGGCTCGTGCCGCTTGGCCAGCCGGACCTCGGAGTGGGCACCGCAGCCGTGGTCGAGGGAGACGATGCGGCCGTCGTCGTTGGCGTCGCCGTTGGCGCACACACCGAACATCTCCGACAGCGGGCCGGCGATGCGCAGGAGGAAGCCGCAGCTGGTGCACTGGTCCGGCGCGGCCTGGGCGATCGGGGCCGAGGGGCCCTGGTCCCCGTCGTACCACCGCTGGGCGGCGAGGTCACGGCCCTCCGGGGAGAGGGTGCGGGAGCGGCCCAGGCCGAGGTCCTTGGCGACCTGGCGCACCTGCGCCTTGTCGTCGGGGTCGAGCGGGTCGTCGCCGAAGGAGTAGGTCGGGACCAGGCGCGGGTCGTCGTCGTCGACGGGCAGCAGGTCGCCGGGGCTCATGTCACCGGGGCGGACCCGGTCGCGGTAGGGCACCCACTCCGGCGCCACGATCGCGCCCTCACCGGGGACCAGCACGACCTCGGCGACGGTGACGTGCTTCTGCCGGGAGGCGCGGACCACCGTCACGCACCACTGCCACCCGACGTACCCCCGGCGCGTGCAGGCGAACAGGTGGGTCACCACGCGCTCGCCCTCGACCAGGTGGCCGAGGTGCTCGCCGATGTCACGCGGGTCGTCGACGTCGGCCAGCAGCGCCTCGCGGGCCACGTCGACCGCCGCGACGGCGACGGAGTCGGGCTTGGCACGGGCGATGGTGGTCACGGCGGGTCATCATGCCCGGTCCGGTCCGGGCGTGCCAGGTCGCCCCGCCGCGGCGGGTGTGCCGTGCCGGGCCGCGCGGCGCCACCTGCCGTGTCCCTCGCCCGGCGGGGTCGGTGCCACCAGGCAGGATGGGCGCATGACGACGCCGTCCGAGGGCCAGCCCGGCGCCGAGCACCGCAGCAGCACCGGACCCGGGACGTCCCCGGGGTCGCAGGCGGGTGGCGGGCGGGCCAGGGCGGTGGGCCGCGGGATCGGCACCAGCGCGCGCGCGACGGGTCGCGGCGCGGCGACGGTCGCCCGGGCGACGGGTCGCGCGACGGCGTACGTCGGCACCCAGGCGCGCCGCGCGGCGGGCGCCCAAGGCGCGGAGGACTCCGGGCTCAACCGGCTGATCTACCTGCACTTCTTCAACACCGCCGGCGACGCCGCGGTCGCGATCTCGTTGGCCGGGTCGCTGTTCTTCCAGGTGCCCTCGGGCGAGGCGCGCGGGCAGGTGGCGCTCTTCCTGGGGCTGACGATGCTGCCGTTCGCGATCGTCGCGCCACTGATCGGGCCGTTCCTCGACCGCTTCTCCCACGGTCGCCGGTGGGCGATCGGGTCGACCATGGCGCTGCGCGCCTTCCTGTGCTGGGCGCTGGCCGGCGCGATCTCGACCGGGGACTCCCCGTGGCTGTTCGCCGCGGCCCTGGGCGTCCTGGTCTCCTCCAAGGCGTACGGCGTCACCCGGGCCGCCGCGGTGCCGCGACTGCTCCCCGACGGGTTCACGCTGGTCAAGGCCAACGGGCGGGTCTCGCTGTCGGGGATCGTCGGGGCCTCGGTCTCCGCACCGCTGGCCGGCCTCGCCTCGCTGGCCGGCTCGGAGTGGTCGCTGCGCTACGCGTTCGTGCTCTTCGTGGCCGCGACCGTCTTCGCGATCCGGCTGCCGGACAAGGTCGACTCCTCGGCCGGCGAGGAGGACCTCGTGCTGACAGGCGACTCCGCCGCGCGCACCGGGCGCCGGCCGCGCACCCGCATCCCCAGCGCGGTGGCGTTCGCCCTGCGGGCCAACTGCGGGCCGCGGTGGATGAGCGGGTTCCTGCTGATGTTCATGGCCTTCCTGCTGCGCGAGAACCCGCCACCGTCGGGACTGTCGGCGGAGGTGCTCATCGGCCTGGTCGTCGGCGCGGCCGGCGCCGGTAACGGCCTGGGGGTCGCCGCGGCCTCGCTGCTGAAGCGGATCAACCCCTCGGTGACCGTCGTGCTGGCCCTGCTCGCCGATGCCGCGCTGGCGCTGGTGGCGACGCTGTTCTACGGCGTGCTGCCGCTGGTGCTGCTGGGCCTGTTCGCCGGGTTGACGCAGTCGCTGGCGAAGTTCTGCCTCGACGCCACGATCCAGCGCGACGTACCGACCCGGGTGCAGGCCTCGGCGTTCGCGCGCTCGGACACCACGCTGCAGCTCGCGTGGGTCATCGGCGGGTTCGTCGGCATCGCGCTGCCGCTCGAGCCGGCGCGCCTGGGGCTCGGCGTCGCGTTCGCGGTGCTGGCGGCGTGGACGGTCTTCGTCCTCGCCAGCAAGCGCGCGGCTGCCCGGGGCGGTCCGGTGCCGGTCGCGGGGTGACGGGGCCGCGCCAGCGGACCCGTCGTCGGTGGTCGAGCGAGCGGCGCGGCTGAGGGACGAAGCCGCGACCCGCGTGTCGAGACCGGGTGACGCGATCACCGACCGCGACCACCGCGATCGGGCTGATCAGCCGTCGAGCTCGTCGGCCAGGGCGCGCAGCACCTTGGCGGTGCGGGCGCCGGCGGCCTTGTCGGGGTGCCGGCCGTGGCGGTAGGCCTCGGAGGTGGCGTCGAGCAGCCGGATGACGTCCTCGACGATCGTGACCATCTCGTCGGGCTTCTTGCGCTTCGCTTCGGCCCGGTTGCGGCTGACCGAGGCGGGCGCGTCGAGGACGCGCACCTGCAGCGCCTGGTCGCCGCGGCGCCCCTGGGCGATGCCGAACTCGACCTTGGTCCCGGCCTTGAGCGAGGTGGTGCCCTCGGGCAGCGCCTCGGCGCGCACGTAGACGTCCGGACCGGACTCCTGGGACAGGAAGCCGAAGCCCTTCTCGGCGTCGTACCACTTCACCTTGCCAGTCGGCACTGCACTCGTTCCTCGTTCGGGGGTGGGGCCGCGGCCGTGCGGCCGGAGCCGGGCAAGGATATGCAGGCGGGTGGTGGGGCCACCATCGGGATCCGTACGACGGGGGCCGCACCGTGCCCGGACGGCCGGCCCGCGCAGCGGCTCAGCGGCGCACCAGGTCGGGCGCGAGGGTCGCGACGCCGACCACCAGGCCGCTGAGGCTGGCCAGCAGGAGCAGCAGGGTCCAGACGACCGAGGGCACCCGGGTCAGCCGGGCGAGCTGGTCGGGGTCGGAGCCGCGACGGCCGGCCCGACCGGCCACGAGCAGCTCCACGAGCGGGCGGGGTGCCGCGAGCAGCAGGAGCCAGGTGACGAGCAGGGCCGCCGCGGTCTGGGTCCGTGCTCCGGCGTACCAGGTCACGAGGGCGACGGCGGTGCCGACCACGAGCACCACGAGCAGCCCGAAGGCGTTGCGGATCCACAGCAGGACGCCGACGAGCATCACGACCAGGGACCACAGCAGGAGCAGCGCCCGGCCGTCGGCCAGCAGCAGCGCTGCGCCGAGGCCGAGGGCGGCGGGCGCGAGGTAGCCGGCCGCGAGCATCGCGACCATGCCGGGCCCGCGCGGGCGACCGCGGGAGAGGGTGACGCCGCTGGTGTCGGAGTGCAGCCGGATGCCCTGGAGGCGCCGGCCGACCAGCAGGGCGACGAGCGCGTGCCCGGCCTCGTGGACGAGCGTGACGCCGAGCCGCACCCGCGGCCAGGTGAGCGGCCAGACCACGAGGACCGCGGCCACCGCCCCGAGGAGCAGCACCGTGGTGGCCCCGGGCAGCGGCTGCCGGGAGCCGAGGTCGGTCCAGACACGCGACCAGGCGTCGCGGGCCGGGTCGTTCACCCGGCGAGCCCGCCGAGCCCGTCGCGCACGTGGTCGTCGAGCCAGTCCGGGAACTCCAGCAGCGACTCCAGCACCACGTCGGTGCCGGCGTCGAGCAGCTCGGAACGGGTGCACCCACCGGTGAGCACCGAGACGCTGAGCGCGTCGGCGGCGTGCGCGCCCTCGACGTCGTGGACGTGGTCGCCGACGTAGACCCCGGCGCCCTCCTCGCGCAGCACCTCGGACTTGCCGACGCCCCACACCCAGCCCTCGAGCCGGTCCGCGCGCAGGTCGAGGTGGTCGAGGTGGAGCCGGGCGTTGGGGGTGAACTTGCCGGTGACGACCAGGACCCGGCCGCCGTGGCCACGCACCGCGTCGAGGGCGGCGTGGGCACCCGGGAGCGCAGGGACCGACGTGATGGCGTGGTCGGGGTAGAGCGCCCGGAACCGGTCCCCCGCCGGGCCGATCTGCTCCTCGGGCAGGTGCCCGGCGAGGAGGTGCTCCAGCGGCGGTCCGAGCCGCTCGGTCATCTGCTCGACCGGGAAGTCCACGCCCAGCTCGCGACCGAGCGCCCGCAGCACGTCGGCGAAGCCGGGCACGGTGTCGATCAGGGTCATGTCGAGGTCGAATCCGACGACCGGCCCGGTCGGGGGGGTCGGTCCGGCGCTCACAGGCCCAGGTTAGGCAGGGACCCCTCGCCGGCGGGAACCGTCGACCGCGGGACGCCCGTGGACCCATCGGTCACAATGGTGCGCTCGGGCACCGTGCGTCTCGGCGTGCCCGCCCTGCCGACGTACGACGGAGAGCACCGTGGACCCGCACCGCCTGCCACGCCGCGGGCTCCGGGGCGCCCTCGCGACCGGGCTCGCGGTCGGCCTGGCGGCGGTGCTCACGGCCCCGACCGCCCTGCTCACCGGGGCGTCGGCCGCCGCGGACGAGCGTCGCGACCTCTACCTCGTCACCCTCGACGGACCCGGGCTGGCCGGCACCCCACCGGGCCTGGCCCGCGACCTGGCCGCACTGCAGCTGCGGGCCCGGCAGGACGCGGTGCTCGACGCGGTGGACGCCCCGCCCCCGGCGTACCGCTTCGAGACCGCGCTGGTCGGCCTCGCGGTCGAGCTCACCGACGACCAGGCCGCCGCGCTCGCGGTCGAACCGGGGGTCGCGCGCGTGGAGGCGGACCGGGTCCGCCCGCTCGCCGGCCGCGGGGGCACGGGCGACCCGGCGCGGCTCAGCCCCGGTGGCTCGGCCCGCGGCGGCGCCGGCACCGTGATCGGCCTGGTCGACACCGGCCTGGACCCCGACTCCCCGCTCTTCGCCGCCAGCCCCCGGCTCGGCCGCTCGCCGTCGGGCCCGGCCGCGGACTGCCGCACCGAGCCCGGCTGGGGCCCGGGCTGGTGCACCGAGAAGGTGGTGGCGGGCGCGTGGTTCGTCGAGGGCTTCGGCACCGACCGGCTCGCGAGCTCCGCCCGGCTGTCCCCGCTCGACGACACCGGGCACGGCACCCAGGTCGCCTCGATCGCCGCCGGCAACGCCGACGTCGCCGTGCGGCTGCGCGGTGAGGAGGTCGGCCGCTACTCCGGGGTCGCGCCGCAGGCACGGCTCGCCGTCTACAAGGCCTGCTGGACCGCTCCCGACCCCGACGACGACGGCTGCTCGACGGCCGACCTGGTCGCCGCCGTCGACCGGGCGACCGCCGACGGCGTGGACGTGCTCAACCTGTCGGTCGGCGGGCCGGCCGAGCTGGACACCCTCGCGCTCGCCCTGCTCGGTGCCGCGGAGGCCGACGTCGTGGTCGTGGGTGCGGCCGGCAACGGCGGCGCCGGGGGGACCGCGCACGCCGCGCCCTGGGTCACCACCGTGGGCGCCGTGACCGGTCCGCGACGCGAGGGCGAGGTCCGCCTGGGCGGCGGCACCCGGCTCGTCGGCGCGAGTGCCGCCACCGAGCGCTCGCCCCGCGCCCGGCTGGTGCGGGGCGCCGACGCCGCCGCGCCGGGAGCCACGCGCGAGCAGGCGCGACGCTGCGTCCCGGGCTCCCTCGACACCGCCCTCGTGGCCGACCGGATCGTGCTCTGCGACCGCGGCGGCGTCGGGCGGGTCGACAAGTCCCAGGCCGTCGCGGCCGCCGACGGCGTCGGCATGGTGCTCGCCGAGACCGGCGGGGCCACCGGCGCGCTCGAGGCCGACCTGCACGCCGTGCCCACCGTCCACCTCGACGCCGCCGACGCGAGCCGGCTCCGCTCGTGGGCGGCGCGGCACCCGCGCGGCGCCGTCGTGCTGGTCCCCCGCCCCGTGGTCGACGCAGCGCCGGAGGTGCCCGCCTGGTCCGGCACCGGCGACCCCACCGCAGCCCACCCCAAGCCCGACGTCGTCGCCCCGGGCGACGGGGTGCTCGGCGCGGTCCCCGACGGCAGCGGCTGGGAGCTGCTCACCGGCACGTCCGCCTCGGCCGCCTGGGTCAGCGGGGTCGCGGCGCGGCTGCGCGCCGAGCGCGGCTGGTCGGCCTCGGCCGTGCGGAGCGCGCTCGTCACGACGGCCGACCCGTTGCCCGTGGGCGTCCTGCGCGCCGGCGCCGGTCGGGTCCGGCAGCAGTCGGTGTCGTCCCCCGGCCTGGTCCTCGGGCTCGACCCGGCCGACTACCGCCGCTGGCTCGAGGGACGGCGCGCGAGCCTCAACACCCCGGCCCTCGTCGTACGTCGCCAGGGGACGGTGACCCGCACCGTCACCAACATCGGCTCGCGGCCGCGCTACGTCTCCACCTTCGTGGTCGGCCTCGACGGCCGGCCCGTCAGCGTGCTCCCCGCTGCGGTCGTGCTCGGACCCGGCGAGAGCCACCGGATCACGGTGCGGATCGGCCTCGGCGACGGCTCGCAGGAGGACGGTGCCGTGCTGCTGCGCACCGGCGACGGCACCCGGGCCCGGCTGCCGCTGCTCGTCACGCGCTGAGGTGCCCGCCGCTGACCGAGGTGCGAGCGCGGCGAACCACACGTGACCGCAGTGGGGTCTCGTGGCTCGTCGCTGGCGCTCCTCACACCTCGACCAACGACGGGTCGCACGAGACCTGGCGACGGGTCGCGCGAAACCTGGCGACGGGTCGCACGAGACCTGGCGACGGGTCGGCGTCAGGTGGCGGGGACGGGGTCCTGGCCGGCGGGGGCGGACTCGGCCATCGCGACCAGGGCCGCGACGGCGGTGGGGGCGTCGGCGGTGACCATGCCGCCGATCCCCTCGGCACCGGGGCCGGTGATGTCGGTGGTGACGGTGACGAGCGAGCCGCCGTCGGTGGCCTCGACGACGTGGTCGATGCGGATCTCGAGCTCGCCCATGCGGATCACGTCGAGGTAGCCGTGGTCGGGGCGGACCTCGACCAGCTCGAAGGCCATCTCGAAGCCGCCGGCCATCACCATCGTCCCGGAGGTGCCGACGCGGAACGGTCCGTCGAGCACGACCCGCTCGACCGGCGGGTCCCAGCTGGCCCAGGTCGAGGGGTCGCTCCACAGCGCGAAGACCCGCTCGGGGGACGCGGTGGTCCGCAGGGTCTCGACGTGGTGGAAGTCCGCGCTGTGCTCCATGGCGCCGGAACCTACGACAGGTGCGGCCGGGGCGCCAGGCCCCCCACCCGGACGAGTGCCCGTCCGGACCGGTCGCCCCCGTCGTACGCCGCAGCCCCGCCGGCCACGGGGACCGACGGGGCTGCGGGGTGGTGCAGGTGGTGCGGGTCGTGCAGGTGGTGCGGGGACCGGGTCAGCTCGAGCGGCCGACCTTCAGCACCATGACGCCGTTCTTCTTGACCTTCTTCACCGTGATGGTCGTGCCGGTCTTGGGCACGTCCACCGAGCTCCAGCCCTGCTGGTAGCGGCCGGGGTGTGAGTCGGTGCCGTGCTCGTCACCGTCGAACCACCAGTCGAGGGTGTCGTCGAAGGTGCGGACCGGGGCGATGGCCGGGAGCTCGAAGGGCTCGCCGAGCCAGTCGATGACCTGCTTCTTGGTCCGGGTCAGGCCGAACGCGGCGTCGAAGGAGGACGTGCGCGGGCGGGCGAGGTCGCCGTCCGGGGTGTGCACGAACTCCGGGTGCGCGTCGACGGGGAGCACCAGTCCGCCACCGGGGTGGTCGCCGACGTTGTTGTCGGTGAACGAGGTGTCCCAGTAGGAGATGAGCGCGCCGGCTCCCTGGCGGTACAGGTCGACGTTGGTCGGCTCCTCCTCGGCGTCACCGAAGTGGTAGACGCTCTTGAGCAGCTTGTCGCGCCCGACGTACTGGCGGTTGTCGACGAGGTAGGCGTTGAGGTACTCCTCGACCTGGGTGCCGTCGGTGGTGGTGAAGCCGTCCAGGCTCCAGCCGTCAGGTCCGCCCTCCGCGGTACCGATCGACTCGCCGTCGAGGGTGATCTCGTCGACCTGGAAGCCGGGCAGCGCCAGCGCCACGTCGGTGAGGTAGCGGAACCGGACGGCGGTCGCCTCGGCGGGCACGGTGGCGGTCAGGTCGACCCAGCCGTCGCTGGTGCCGGAGATGCCGGTGCCGTCGGGGTTGGCCCCACCCTGGTCCTCCTCGGCGTACGAGACGCTGGTGGGGATGCTCTCCCACGTCTCGCCGTCGGTGGTGACCTCGAGGAAGGCGTAGTCCCAGCCGTCCTCGATGGAGTAGCGGACCTGGGCGGCCAGCTCGCCGCCGCCCTCGACCTCGCGGGTCATCGTGGTGTCGAGGTCGTTGCCCGAGCCGGAGAAGTAGTAGGACCCACCGCACGTGGCGCACGGGTCGCCGAGCTCGGTGGTGACCTCCTTGTCCGGCAGCAGGACCATGAGGGCGTTGTGCTCCTTGCCCTTCGTGGACTGGCCGGGGCGGATGAAGTGCTTGGAGCTGCGCCCGGCGCGGGCCACGTCGTAGTCGAGCCAGCCGAGCTGGAACTTCTCCCAGGCACCGAAGGGCATCGGCCGGTCGCCGATGCCGGCGTCCTTCCTGGCCGTGCCTCGCGACTGCGACATCAGCGTCCAGAAGCCGGTGGAGTTCTCCGCACCGCCGGTGTTGCCGGAGGTGTCGTAGAGGTCAGGGAGCCCCAGGTCGTGGGCGAACTCGTGGGCGAAGACCGACAGGCCGCCGTTCTCGGGCTGGATGGTGTAGTCACCGACCCACACGCCGGTGGGGTTGTCGGGGATCTCCAGCGCAGCGCCGTCGGGGTCGGAGACCCCTCCGGAGCCGATGTCGACGCCACCGAACTGGCCACCACCCTGGGGACCGGTGCCGACGGGCTCGACCTGGGCGTACCAGCGGTGGCTCCAGATGGCGTCCTCGCCGTAGACCGGGTCGCCGTCGGCCTGGTCGCCGCCGGCGTGCACGACCTGGAAGTGGTCGATGTAGCCGTCGGGCTCGTCGAAGTCGCCGTCCTCGTCGAAGTCGTAGCGGTCCTGGACGTCGAAGGTCTTGAGGTAGTCCTGGATCCGCTGCATCGACCAGCCGGAGTCCAGGCGGCCCTGGGTCCAGACCGCCAGGGCGTCACGGACCAGGAACCAGGTGTTGTCGCAGGCGATGCTGCCGCACAGGTCACGGCCGTAGCGGGCCTGGTTGAAGGGCACCTTGACCCACTCGGTGACGTCGCCGTCGACGGAGTAGGTGCCGAGGGACTGCTCCTCGTAGAAGGTCCGCATCCGGTTGAAGTACATGTCCTCGAAGTAGGACTGGTCGTAGTCCTCCTCCCACAGCGTGGAGTTGTCCACGCTGCGGTCGGGCTCGGGGATCTCGTTGTGCAGCGGTCCCTCCGTGCGCTGCGCGTCGGACTCCCCCGCGGGGAAGGCCGAGTGGCTGGTCTGGCCGAACTCCGCCAGCACCACGAACACGCGGTCGGTGCCGGTCTCGGCGACGCGCGCGAACGCGCCCCGCCCGACCCGCTCGACGCTGCCGCTGCCACCCTGGCGCAGGCGCTGCTCGATGCCCTGCTTGCGCAGGTCGTCGTACTTCTCCTGCCACGGCATCCGCAGCACGTGGCTCTCGTGCTGGTCCTCGTGGCTGCTGTCCGCGCCGGTCGCCTGGGGTGCGGCACTCGACGTGGCCGCGGTCAGCGGCACCGTCAGGGCTGCGGCGACGAGCGAGGCGCTCGCGATCGTGGCGAGCCTCATCCTGCTCATGTTTCTCCCTCTCCCGAGACAGGCGTCCGCAACGTGCGGAGCCCGGATTCCTCGAGGACCAGGTCCTGGTCCGCGGGAACGAGGAGAGCCGACCTCACAGCCCCCGGGTGGGGGAAGAGCCACACCGCATCGTTACTGCTTCGTGATCCGTCGCCGCGGAGGGGTCACGGCCACGGATCCGTCGGGGACAGGTCCGTCGACGTCCGGCTCCCGCTGCGGCCGGTCAGGCGCGCCGGGAGACCTGGAGGGTGCGGTCGCCCAGGCGCAGCACGTCGCCGTCGAGCAGGGTCGTGGGACGCCCCGGGGAGAGGTGCCGCGGGACGCCGCGACGCACGACGACCGAGCCGTTGGTGGAGCCGCGGTCCATCGCCACGAGGGTGCCGTCGTCGGCGAGCTGCAGCTGGGCGTGGGTCTTGGAGACCGACATGTCGCCCGACTGCAGCGGCACCAGGCGCGAGACGCTCTCGCCGGCGCGCGCCTGGGGGCCGCGGCCCAGCAGGGTCAGCCCGTCGACCGGCAGCTCCTCGCCCGTGTCGAGGCGGACGGTCCAGCCGCTGGCTCCGCTCGGACCGCTCCCGGCCGGGGCGGCGTCGGGCCGGTCGTGCCGTGCGGGGGCGGCGCTGGTCGGCGCGGCCGGGGCCGGGTCGGCCGGGCCGGGCGTCTGCGGACCGGGGACCTGGGGGGCGAGCGGCTGCGGAGCGGGCGGCTGCGCCGAGGTGGGTACGCCGGCGCGTCGGCGCCCCGGGCGGCGGACCGCTGCGGGGGCCTCGGGTGCCGGGGTCACCGCGGGCGTCCCGGTGCCGGCCGCCGGGGGCGCGACAGCCGGGGGCACCACCGCAGGGGAAGCAGCCGCAGGAGCCGGGGCCGCGGGCGTGCCGGGTGCGGCGAGCCCGCCCGCCGCCGGGACCGCCGGGCCGGTCCGGGTCGGGCGGGCGCGCACCGGCGCGGGCTCCGGCGGCGCGAGCCGCATGGCGGTGAGGTTGACGATCTGCTGCGGCAGCTCGGGCGCGACCTCGGCCACCGGGGCAGGGCTGGGGTCGACGACCAGGGAGTCGGCGAGCCGGTCGTGCCAGCCGCGGCGCTGCCCCTCGGGGTCGGCGAGCGCGGTCCAGGCGAGCGTGGCCCAGCCGATGCCGAAGGTGGGGGCGCCGGCGAGCAGCAGCACGGTCTGCCGCTTCAGGGCCGGCCCGAAGCCGACCGGCGCCAGGTCGTCGACCCGCACCAGCCGCAGCCCGGTGAGGGCGAGGCCGGGACTGGTGCCACGGGTGCCGAGCAGACCGGCGAGGGCGAGGAGCAGGACGAGCACCGCCGCGAGGACCGCACCCACGACGACGCCGGCTCCCTGGCCGGTCGTCACGAGGACCCCGCCCAGCGCGAGGGGCACGCCGAGGTCGACGAGGCGGTCGACGGCGAAGGCGTGCAGGCGGGGCTCGAGCCCGCCCGGCGAGGCGTCGGGCGCGGCCAGCGCGGACCGGGCGGCCGGGGTGGTCCGGCCGGCCTGAGGGGTCCGGGCGGCGACGGCGCTCACGGGCGGGCCACCGTGATGCTCAGCCCGTCACCCAGGTCGATGACGGCGCCGGGGAGCAGCTGCACCGGGATGCCGGGCTTGAGGGACTCCGCGGGCAGCCCGGGCTGCACCAGGACGGTGCCGTTGGTGGAGCCGAGGTCGGTGACGACCGCGCTGCCGTGGTCGGCGCCGGTGCCGGGCCGGACCTCGAGGTGGGTCGAGGAGATCTCCTGCTGCGGGCTGGGCACCGTGACCAGCCGGGGCTGCTCGGTCGCGGAGAAGCGCCGCGCCTCCGGGGCGCGGCCGAGGATCACGACGCGGTCGACCTCCACACGGTCGCCGCTGGAGAGCTGCAGCACCGCCACGGGTCGGGACGTGACGCTCGGGCCCTCCGGCTGCCCGGGGATGCCGTGCGGTCGGCGCTGGAACTCCGAGACGTCCCACGACCCGTCCTGGGTGCGGCCGTCGTGGTCGTCGGCGCCCGGGCTCCAGGGTGCAGGGGCCGACGGGGCAGGAGGGGTCCACGGCTCGGGCACCGGCGGGACGGCCGGGGCCGGGGGCATCCCGGCGAAGGGGGCGGTCTCGAGCGCGTCCTCGTCGCGGTCGTCCCCGTCGCCCCTCGGGTCGGCCGCGGGGTCGGCGACGGGGTCCACCACCGGGACGTCGGGGGCGGGCACGGCCTGGTCGACGGTGTCCGGCTCCGGATCCGGGTCGAGCACCGGCTCGGGGGCCCGGGCGGAGCCGGCCGCCACGGCCACGACCGGAGCGGGCGGGGCGGGCGAGGCGAGCAGGGAGGACGGCTCGGAGGCGGGGTCCGTGGACCCGGGCAGCCGGCCGGCGGCGTACGACGGCGCGGAGGCGTTGCCCGGCGCGTGCCCGGGGGCGGCCTCGGTCGGCCACAGCACCCGGGAGGCGCGCACGAGCGCGTCGGCGGCCAGGAGCGGCTCGCCACCGGAGCCGGGGCCGAGCTCGAGGCTGACCGCCTCGACCCGGTCGACGCCGACCTCGGCCCAGGTCGTGAGCCCGCGCCCGTCGGCGACGGTCTCCTCACCACCGGCCACGAGCAGGCAGACCGCCTGGCCGCGGACCAGCACCCGGGTGCGGTCGTCGTCGGTGCTGACCAGGGCCAGCCCGGCGAGGTCGCGCAGCCCGGAGGCGAGCACGAGGTCGAGCAGCTCCTCGGCACCGGCACCGGCGTCGACGGCGGCCCAGGCGGCCGCGGCGAGGTCGCGCCGGTCGGGCGGGAGGGCGAGGACGAGGGAGGGGCCGAGGACGGCGTACCACTCCCCCGGGAGGTAGGTGCGCGGCGTGGGGGCGGCGTCGGTCACGGGAGGGCTCCCAGCTTCTGCTGCAGGCTCAGGCGTTGGCGTTCGGCGTCGTAGGAGGACTCGGCGCTCCCGACCACGTCGACCACGACGACCGTGGCGTTGTCGCGACCGCCGGCCTCCAGCGCGGCGGCCACCAGGGCGTCGGCGGCGTCGCGCGGGTCGGGGACGGAGTCCAGGATGCCCCGCATCTCCTCGTCGTCGATCATCCCCGAGATGCCGTCGCTGCAGAGCACCAGCCGCTCCACCGAGCCGAGCGGCAGCAGGAAGTAGTCGGCCTCGGAGCGCTCGGTGCCGCCCAGGGCGCGGGTGATGACGTGCCGCTCGGGGTGCACCGCGGCGGCGTCGGCGGTGATGACGCCGGTCTCCACGAGCTCCTGCACCACCGAGTGGTCGACGCTGACCTGGTGCAGGCGACCGCCGTGCAAGCGGTAGGCGCGCGAGTCGCCCATGTTCGCCAGCAGCCAGGCGGGCTGGCCCTCGTGCTCGGCGATGAGCGCGACCACCGCGGTGGTGCCCGCGTGGAAGGGACCGACGCCGGCGGCGCGCTGCTGCTCGGCGTACGCCTCGATCCGGTCGCGGCAGGCCTCGAGCGTGCGGGCGACGACCTCGGTGGCGCGGGCGGGGTCGTAGCCGCGCTCGGCCATCGCGGCGAACTCCTCGACCACGATGGCGCTGGCGACGTCGCCGCCCTCGTGCCCACCCATGCCGTCGGCGACGACGAAGACGGGGGGTGCGGCGAGCACGGCGTCCTCGTTGACCTCGCGGACCAGCCCGACGTCGGTGGCCGCGCCGTGGTGCAGCTCGACCTGTCTCACCCGCGCGCTCCCACGAGCGCGCGCGCAGGGTGGCCAGGGTGGCTCGGGAGGCCCGGTAGCGTGGAGCGGATGGCAGGCGAGGGGTACCGGTCGCTGGCCGACCAGCTGCGCGCGTGGTCGGACCAGCAGCTGTCGCGTCTCCTGCTCGCGCGTCCGGACCTCGCCACGCCTGCCCCTCAAGACTCGGGGCAGCTGGCCTCTCGGTCCGCCACCCGTGCTTCGCTCACCAGAGCCCTCGACCAGCTGTCGCGGGTCGAGCTCTGCGTCCTAGATGCCCTGGTCGTCGCCGGCCAAACCACGCCCGCGGAGCTCGTGCCGATGGTCCACGCGCAGCCCTCCTCGGTGGAGCGGGCGCTCGGCCGACTGCTCGAGACGGCGCTGGCGTGGGAGTCGACCGGAGGCCTGCGCGCGCTGACCGGCGTCGCCGAGCTGCTGGTCGGCGGACCCACCGCCGGGGCGAGCGGCCTCAAGCCCCGCTCGGCGGAGCCCCTGACGGTCCCGGAGGTCGAGTCGCGGCTGGCAGAGATCTCCCCCGAGGCCAGGGTGCTGCTCGAGCACGTGCTGGGCCACGGCGGCGAGGCCACCACCGACTCCTCGCGGCACACCGTCTCCCCCGCGGACGCCCGCACCCCCGCCGAGGAGCTGCTCTCCCGACGGCTGCTCGTGCCCCGCGGCGGAGGGACCGTCGTGCTGCCCGGGGAGGTCGGGCTGGTGCTGCGCGGCGGACGCACGACCCTCGAGCCGGTCGACGAGCTGCCCGAGGTGCCGACCTCGGCCCGCGACCAGTCGCTGGTCGACAAGGTGGCGGCCGGCGCGGCCTTCGAGGTCGTACGCCGGGTGGAGCTCCTGCTCGACCACTGGGGCACGGCCCCGCCCTCGATCCTGCGCAGCGGCGGGCTGGCGGTGCGCGACCTCAAGGCGGCCGCGACCCTGCTGCAGGTCGACGAGCGCACCACCGCCCTGGTCGTGGAGGTCGCCCACGCCGCCGGCCTGCTCGCCGTCGGCACCGGCCCCGACGGCGACCCCGCCTGGCTGCCGACCGACGAGCTGGACCGCTGGGTGACCCGCGACGCCGCCGAGCGGTGGGAGGTGCTGGCCCGCGCGTGGCTGGACTCCCCCCGGCTGCCCGCCCTGGTCGGCCAGAAGGACCCCGCCGGCAAGACCTGGAACGCCCTGGTCCCCGAGCTCACCGGGGTGCACCAGGTCGAGACCCGGCGGCTGACGCTGGAGGTCGTCGGCGCGCTGCCGGCCGGGGAGGTGCTGGCCACCGGCACGGGCGTGCCGGGAGTCGTCGCCCGCGTCGCCTGGCTGCGCCCGCGCCGCCCCCGCACCCGCTCCGACCAGGTGCTGTGGGCCCTGGAAGAGGCCTCCGTCCTGGGCGTCACCGGGCTCGGCGGGCTCGCCTCGTTCGCCCGGCCGCTGCTGGCCGGCGAGGACGCCGCACCGCTGCTCGACCCGCTGCTGCCCGCGCCGGTCGACCACGTGCTCGTCCAGGCCGACCTCACCGCGGTCGCACCCGGCCCGCTGGAGTCCACGCTCGCGCGGCGGCTGCAGGTGCTGGCCGACGTGGAGTCCCGCGGCGGGGCGACGGTCTACCGCTTCACCCCCGGCTCGGTGCGTCGCGCGCTCGACCTCGGCTGGACCGCCGTCGAGGTGCACGACTTCCTGGGGTCGGTGTCGCGGACGCCGGTGCCGCAGCCGCTGACCTACCTCGTCGACGACACCGCGCGGACCTTCGGCTCGGTGCGGGTCGGGCACGCCGAGGCGTTCCTGCGCGCCGACGACGAGTCGGCGCTGACCGAGATCCTCCACCACCCGCAGGCCCGCACCCTGGGGCTGCGGCGGCTCGCCCCGACGGTCCTGATCTCCGACACCCCGATCGACGTGCTGCTCCCCCGGCTGCGCGAGCTCGGTGCCGCCCCGGTCGTCGAGGCGCCCGACGGCACGGTCCGGGTCGCGCGCCCGGACCAGCTGCGGGCCCGCGTGCCCCGCGAACGGCGACCGGCAGGGGCCCGGGCCGCCCGGGAGACCGCCGGCGTCGCGGCGGTCGTCACCGCCGTACGGGCCGGGGACGCGGCGGCGGCCTCCCGCCCCGCCGACGCACCCTCGCTCACGCCGTCGGGCTCACTGGCCGCGCTGCGGGAGGCGGTCGAGCGTGGGGCGTCGGTGGTGATCGGGTACGTCGACAACCACGGCTCCCGCTCCGACCGGGTCGTCGACCCGCTCTCCGTCGAGGGCGGGCGGCTCACCGCCCGCGACCACCGCGCCGACGACACCCGGGTGTTCGCCGTGCACCGGATCACGTCGGTCCGGCCGGCCGGGTGAGGCTCGCCCGGGTTTGTCGGCTACCCGACGAACCCGGCCACGGCCCGCCCGCACGAGGCTTCACCCAGCCCCTCCGTAAACTCATCCGGTGACCGACGGCCCCCTCATCGTCCAGTCGGACAAGACCCTCCTGCTCGAGATCGACCACGACCGCGCGTCCGAGTGCCGCAAGGCGATCGCGCCGTTCGCCGAGCTGGAGCGCTCGCCCGAGCACGTCCACACCTACCGCCTCACGCCGCTGGGGCTGTGGAACGCCCGCGCCGCCGGGCACGACGCCGAGCAGGTGGTCGACACCCTGCTGGAGTTCAGCAGGTACGCCGTGCCGCACTCGCTGCTGGTCGACGTCGCCGAGACGATGGCGCGCTACGGCCGGCTGCGGCTGGAGAAGCACCCCACGCACGGACTGACGCTGGTCAGCAACGACCGGCCGGTGCTCGAGGAGGTGCTGCGCGCCAAGAAGGTCGCCGGGATGCTGGGCAACCGGATCGACGACGACACCGTGGCGGTGCACCCCTCCGAGCGCGGCAACCTCAAGCAGGCGCTGCTCAAGCTGGGCTGGCCGGCCGAGGACTTCGCGGGGTACGTCGACGGCGAGGCCCACCCGATCGACCTGGTGCAGGACGAGTGGCAGCTGCGCGACTACCAGCGCGACGCCGCGGAGTCGTTCTGGCACGGCGGGTCCGGCGTCGTGGTGCTGCCCTGCGGGGCGGGCAAGACGCTGGTCGGCGCGGCCGCGATGGCGCACGCCCGGGCCACCACGCTGATCCTCGTCACCAACACCGTCTCGGCGCGGCAGTGGAAGGACGAGCTCGTGCGGCGTACGTCGCTGACCGAGGACGAGATCGGGGAGTACTCCGGCGCGGTCAAGGAGATCCGGCCGGTCACCATCGCGACGTACCAGGTGCTCACGATGAAGCGGAAGGGTGTCTACCCGCACCTGGAGCTGCTCGACGCGCGGGACTGGGGCCTGATCGTCTACGACGAGGTGCACCTGCTGCCGGCGCCGATCTTCCGGATGACCGCCGACCTGCAGGCCCGGCGCCGGATCGGCCTGACCGCCACGCTGGTGCGCGAGGACGGCCGCGAGGGCGACGTGTTCTCCCTCATCGGCCCGAAGAGGTACGACGCGCCCTGGAAGGACATCGAGTCGCAGGGCTGGATCGCCCCGGCCGACTGCGTCGAGGTGCGGGTGACGCTGCCCGAGGGCGAGCGGCTGGTCTACGCGACCGCCGAGCCCGAGGAGCGCTACCGGCTGGCCTCCTGCACCCACCGCAAGATCGACGTGGTGAAGTCGCTCATGGCCCGGCACGCCGGGCAGCCGACGCTGGTGATCGGGCAGTACATCGAGCAGCTCGACGAGCTCGCCGAGGCCCTCGGCGCCCCCGTCATCAAGGGCGAGACCAGCGTCAAGGAGCGCCAGCGCCTCTTCGACGCCTTCCGCTCCGGCGAGGAGCGCACGCTCGTGGTCTCCAAGGTCGCCAACTTCTCCATCGACCTGCCCGACGCCGAGGTCGCCATCCAGGTCTCCGGCTCCTTCGGTTCCCGGCAGGAGGAGGCCCAGCGGCTCGGCCGGCTGCTGCGCCCCGGCTCCGCCACGGAGGGGGACGCCAAGGTGGCGCGCTTCTACACCGTGGTCTCCCGCGACACCGTCGACGCCGACTTCGCCCAGAACCGCCAGCGCTTCCTGGCCGAGCAGGGCTACGCCTACCGGATCGTCGACGCGGAGGACGTCTCGACCCTGTAGGCCGTCGCGAGCGTCGTCCGGCGCGTGCGTCGGCAAGGCGGAGGAGCGAAGGCGGGACGGAGTCCCGACGAGTCGACGACAACGCGGCCGCCGCGCGTGCCGGGCGGCGCGCAGCAGGCCCTACGGGGTCGAGGCGTCCTCCAGGGACGTCTCGGCGCTCGACGGCTGAGCCTCCCAGGGCCCTGCGCCGGTGCGCCGGGGCCCCGCCGCTGTCCGCCGTACGTCGTCGGTTCGGCCGGTCCGGGGCGCGCGCCTACCCTGGGACGGGTGAAGGCGCTGCTGCTCGAGAACATCCATCCGCTGGCCGTCGAGGTCCTCACCGACCGCGGCTTCGAGGTCGAGCTGCTCCAGGGCTCCCTCTCCGAGGCCGAGCTGGTCGAGCGGCTGCCGGGCGTGCACCTGCTGGGCATCCGGTCCAACACCACGGTCACCACGAAGGTCCTCGACAACGCCCCGGACCTGCTGGCGGTCGGCTGCTTCTGCATCGGCACCAACCAGGTCGACCTAGCTGGCGCGGCCGAGCGCGGGATCGCGGTCTTCAACGCGCCGTTCTCCAACACCCGCAGCGTGGTGGAGCTGGTCATCGCCGAGATCATCTCGCTCGCGCGCCGGCTGCCGGAGAAGACCGAGAAGATGCACGCCGGTGTCTGGGACAAGTCGGCGAAGGGCAGCCACGAGATCCGCGGTCGCACGCTGGGCATCGTCGGCTACGGCAACATCGGCACCCAGCTCTCCAACCTCGCCGAGGCGATGGGCCTGCGGGTGATCTTCTTCGACACCGCAGACCGGCTCGCGCACGGCAACGCCCAGCGGATGAAGACCCTCGACGAGCTGCTCGAGCGCGCCGACGTCGTGTCGCTGCACGTCGACGGCCGCCCCGGCAACGCCGGGCTCTTCGGCGCCGAGCAGTTCGCGAAGATGAAGCCGCGCTCGCTGTTCATCAACGCCGCCCGCGGCATGGTCGTGGACACCGAGTCGCTGCGCGAGCACATCCTGTCGGGCCACATCGCCGGCGCCGCGCTCGACGTCTTCCCGGTCGAGCCCAAGGCCCAGGGCGACCCGTTCGAGTCGCCCCTGCGCGGCCTCGACAACGTCATCCTCACCCCGCACGTCGGCGGCTCGACCCAGGAGGCGCAGGAGGAGATCGGCCACTTCGTCGCCAACAAGCTCGCCGGCTTCGTGCTCGAGGGCCGCACCGAGCTGTCGGTCAACCTGCCGGCCGTCATGGCGCCCCAGCTGCACACCGGAACCCGGGTCGGCTTCCTGCACCACAACGTCCCCGGCGTGCTCGCCGAGGTCAACGCGCTGGTCGCGGCCTCGGGCGTCAACGTCACCGGGCAGTACCTCGCCACCACCGGCGAGCAGGGGTACGTCGTCACCGACGTCGACGGCCCGCTGCCCACCGAGGTCCTGGCGAGCCTGGGCGAGTCCGAGCACTGCCTGTGGGTGCGGGGGTTCGAGGCCTGAGCGCGGGGTACTCCGAATCATTTCTGATCCTCGGCGCGCGCTGGGTATCAGACATGATTCGGACTACCCCTCTTGGCGCCCCTTCCTAGGCTCGACCCCGTGAAGCTGCTCGACGCCACCCGCGACCGGCTGGGCGCCGCGGTGTTCGCCCGGGTCGCGGGGCCCGACGGTCCGCGGCAGCGCGAGCGCATCCACGGCCGCCCCGGGCCGCGCTGGTTCGAGCCCGACAGCGCGATCGTGCGGGTCCACGGCGACGCCAGCATGTTCGTCGGGGGCATCCGGGCCCTGCTGCTGCAGACCATGCACCCGGCCGCGATGCGCGCGGTCTCCGAGCACAGCGGCTTCCGCGGCGACATGCTCGGCCGCCTGGCGCGCACCAGCACCTTCCTGGCCGTCACCACCTTCGGGCACGAGGAGGACGCCGAGGCCGCGTGCGAGGCGGTGCGGCGCATCCACGCCAAGGTCACCGGGACGATGCCCGACGGCACGCCGTACGCCGCCTCCGACCCGCACCTGCTGCGCTGGGTCCACGTGGCCGAGGCGCACTCGTTCCTGCTGGCCCACCAGGTCTACGGCGCGCGGCCGCTGGACCAGGCCGGCCGCGACGAGTACGTCGCGCAGATCGCCGAGGTCGGCCGCCGCCTGGGCGTGCTGGATCCGCCGACCACCGAGGCCGAGCTCGAGGAGGCGCTGGCGTCCTACCGCCCCGAGCTGCGCGCGACGCCCGAGGCGCGCGAGGCCGTGCGGTACGTCGTGCTGCGCCCGCCCGTCCCGCTGGTCGCGCGGCCGGCGTACGCGGTGCTCGTGGCCGCGGCCGTGGGGCTGCTGCCGGCGTGGACGCGGCTGCCGCTGCGGCTGCCGCTCATGCCGGTCACCGAGCGCACCGTCGTGAAGGTGCTCGGAGGTGCGGCGACCGGGACGATCCGGTGGGCGATGAGCGCGGCGCCCGCGGTGGAGCAGAAACCGGTGGAGGTCGACGCGACCGCGTCCTAGGGTGCGGGGTTCGCCCTGACGCCGACCGACCGGGAGGAACCGTGTCCGAGCTCGCCCGCGAGCAGGAGCACCTGGCGCAGTCGCGGCGACAGCTGGCCCGGATGCGCGAGCGGACGGCGTCGATGGACGGCAGCGCGGCCGCGGACTGGGTCAGCCGGGAGTTCCTGGAGTCCACCTTCGCGCTGCGCATGAAGCAGCTGGCCGACGACCCGACCGTGCCCCTGTTCTTCGGCCGCCTCGACTACGCAGGCGGCGGGCACGAGGGCGAGTCCTTCCACATCGGGCGCCGGCACGTCACCGGCCCCGACGGCGACGCGCTGGTGGTGGACTGGCGGGCTCCGGTGAGCACGCCGTTCTACCGCGCCAGCAGCACCGAGCCGCTGGGCGTGGGGCTGCGGCGGCGCTACGGGTTCCAGCGCGGGGAGCTGACCGGCTTCGAGGACGAGCCGCTGGCGAGCGGGCGGGCCGCCGGGCACAGCGCGATCCTCGAGGCCGAGATCGAGCGTCCGCGCGTCGGCCCGATGCGCGACATCGTCGCCACCATCCAGCCCGAGCAGGACGTGATCGTCCGCGCCGACCTGTCGCGGTCGATCTGCGTGCAGGGTGCGCCGGGGACCGGCAAGACGGCCGTGGGCCTGCACCGCGCGGCGTACCTCCTCTACGCCCACCGCGAGCAGCTGAGCCGCCAGGGCGTGCTGGTGGTGGGACCCAACGCGAGCTTCCTGCGCTACATCCGCGACGTGCTGCCGGCGCTCGGCGAGGTCGAGGCGACCCAGGCGACGATCGAGGAGCTGGTGACGGCACCGCTGCCCGCGGGCAGGGGGGTGCGGGCGGTCGAGCCCGACGCCGTGGCCACGCTCAAGGGCGACGCACGGATGCCCGAGGTGCTGCGCCGCGCGGTGTGGTCGGGAATCGGCACGCCGAGCGAGGCGCTCGTGGTGCCCCGTGGCGCGCGTCGGTGGCGGGTCCCGGTCCACGAGGTGGAGGAGGTGCTCGACGGCCTGCGCACGCGCGGGGTGCGGTACGCCGCGGCCGGCGCCATGCTGGGCCAGGCACTCGCCCACCGGATGCTGCTGCGGATGGAGGAGGCGGGCGACTCCCCCGACGACCGGGTGCAGGACGCCGTCGCCCGCAGCGCCCCCGTCAAGGCCTGCGTGAAGGCATTGTGGCCGTCGGTCGACCCGGCCCGGCTGCTGCACCGGCTGCTCTCGGACGCCGGTGCGCTCGCCGCGGCGGCCGACGGCCTGCTGGACGAGGACGAGCAGCGCGCGCTGCTGTGGGACCACCCTCCCCGCAGCGCCGGGGCTGCGCGCTGGACGCTGGCCGACGCGGTGCTGCTCGACGAGCTGCGCGACCTGGTCGAGCGCACCGGCTCGGTCGGCCACCTGGTCGCCGACGAGGCCCAGGACCTCTCGCCGATGATGCTGCGCGCGCTCGCCCGCCGCTCCAGCACCGGTTCGGTCACCGTCCTCGGCGACCTCGCGCAGGCCACCACCCCGTGGGGCGCTCGGTCCTGGGAGGAGGCCCTGGCCCACCTCGGCAAGGCCGACGCGCACGTGGAGCAGCTCACCCGCGGCTACCGGGTCCCCGGTCAGGTGATCGAGTACGCCGCCGGGCTGCTCCCCCACGTCGCCCCCGGCCTGGCCCCGCCGACGTCGGTGCGCCGGGCGCGCGGTGAGCTGGTGGTGGACCGCGTGGGTGACCCGGTCGCCGAGCTGCCCGGTCGTCTCGCGCGGGTGCTGGAGCGCGAGGGGTCGGTCGGTGTCGTCGTACCCGACGCGCTGGTGGAGGAGGTCTCCCGCGCGCTGGGGGATCTCGACCACCGGGTGCTCGGGCGCAGCGAGGCCAGCGACGACTTCGGTGTCGAGGTCGGTGTCGAGGCCAGGGTCGAGGTGGTGGCGGCGGGCCTGGCCAAGGGGCTGGAGTTCGACCACGTCGTGCTGCTCGAGCCCGCGGACGTCGTGGCGGCCGAGCACGACCGGCTCACCGGGCTGCGCCGGCTCTACGTCTGCCTGACCCGCGCCGTGACCAGCCTGCTGGTGCTGCACGCCTCGGACCTGCCGGTCGAGCTGGGCCCGCCGCCCGCGACCACCCCGGCGACCGCTCCCGGGGTCCGCCCGGAGAACTGAGACGACCTTGAGGCGATCTTGAGCAGCGCTGAAGGTCGCCTCCCTACGGTGGGTGCAACGCGGTCGTCACCAGGACGGCCGCCGACCCGCCCGGAGCACCACATGGGGACCGTCACCGTCACCGGCACCGCCGCCCGCAGCACCGCGGTGGCGACCGTGCTCGCGCTCGTCCTGGCCGTGCTGGCCGCCCTCGGTGCGGTCACCGTCCCGGCGCCGACGGCGCGTGCTGCCGAGGGCGGGCGCGGCACGGTCACCGGCGAGATCCGTCCGGGCGGCTTCCCGGTCAAGATGCGCTGGTTCGACGCCGACTGGCGCTTCCTGGGCTCGCGCAAGGTCACCAACGGGATCTACTCGATCTCGCTGGCCCCGGGCACCTACTACCTGCAGTTCACCGACGAGCGCCCGGCCTACAACGTCGACAAGTTCGCGCCCACCGACCTCAAGGTCCGCGTCCGCTCCGGCGACTTCGTGCAGCGCAACGTGCGGATGCAGCCGGGCGCTGCGATCACCGGCACGGTCCGGGCCGGGGGGAAGCCCGCCGGCGGCGCCCGGGTCGTGGCAGCCAACAGCAACGAGCAGTCCTTCGAGACCAAGGCCAACGGCAAGGGCCAGTTCGCGATCGGCGGACTGCCCACCGGCAGCTACTCCGTCTTCACCTACGAGCGCACCAAGACCTGGGTCGGCCGCAGCACCTTCGTCCGGGGCCTGCGCCCCGGCGACCGCGCCAACACGGCCATCGCGCTCAACCAGCGCGCCGGCAAGCTCCAGGTCCGGCTGCGCGCCGGCGGGGAGACGATGCGCGAGACCGCGTTCGTGACCGCCGTCAGCAAGGCCACGGGCCAGTTCTGGACGGTCAAGGCGCGGCGAGGCAAGGCCGTCTTCGCGGGGCTCTACCCGGGGAAGTACCGCATGGTCGCCCCCGGGGTCGGCAGCTGGCTCCCGCAGGAGGGCGCCATCGACGGCGCCAAGGTCCCGGGGAACGGCGGGGCCGACCTGGTCAGCGTCTTCACCTGGACCAGGGCCGCCGCGTCGGTGCAGGGGTACGTCGTCGACGCCGAGCACCCCGAGCTCGACCTCGAGGGAGCGCGGGTCCGGCTCTTCGCCGCCGACGGCCGCCTGCTCGGGACGGCCCGCTCGGACTCCACGGGGCAGTTCTTCATCGGCGGGCAGCTGCTGACCCAGACCGGGGTCACGGCCGTCGTCGACCCCGACCCGACCAACGGCTCGGCGTACCTCGGCGAGAAGCCCTACCGCTGCAAGTTCGGCAGCACCGAGGTGGCAGGCGTCGCGCTCAAGGTCGGCACCACCACCCAGCTCGGCGAGGTGCTGCTGCCCTACCTCCCGGTCGAGCAGCAGGACGGCTTCCCGCAGAACGACCCGAACTGCGAAGCCGCCGACCCCGCCGCCTGACACCTGCTCCACCCGCCTGACCCGCCGACCGGCCTGGCCCGGACGGGCCACGGACCTGACCGATCGGTGCCGCGCCGTCACCCACCCCCGTGGGCCAGGGGTGCCCGACAGGCGGGTGGGGCGCGCTCCGCGCCGGACTACGTTCGCGACCAGACCACCACCACCGACCAGGCACCACCCCGACCACGCACACGAGGAGGCACCCATGAAGCGCAGGGCAGACCGCGGCACCGTCCGACTGCGGCTCCTCGCCGCCTCGACCTGCGTGGCCCGCGTGGCGTGGTACGCCGAGGGCCGGCTCGTCGGGCACCGGCGGGTCTGGCACCACGAGACCGACCTCTTCCTGCCCGCCGGGCGCTGGACCCTCGAGGTCACCGACGACCGCTCGGTCGCCGACCCCACCCGCCTGGCCGCCACCCGGGTCGAGGTCGTGGTGCGCGTCGGCTGGCGCACCACCACGGAGGTCGTCCTCGACCGCGGCGCCGTGCTCCGCGGACGGGTCGCGACCGCCGAGGAGCAGCGCGCCCGCTTCGCCACGGTCACCGCCACCGCGGCCGACGGCCGGGTCTTCACCGTGCGCGCCGACGGCCTGGGGGCCTTCACCCTCGCCGGCCTGCCGACCACCACCTACCTCGTCCGGGCCACCAAGGGCGCCTGGCAGTCCGTGCCCGTGCTGGTCGAGCCGCAGGTCGGGGTGCCCACCGAGGTGGCGCTCGGCCTGGTCGAGCCCGCGACCCCCGTCTCGCGCTCCGGCGCCGCCGAGCTGGTGGTCGGGGCCGCCTTCACCGGCACCGTCGTCGACCCGAGCACCGGCGCGCCGGCGTACGCCGCCCTGGTGGAGCTGCGCGACGCGCGCGGGACGCTGCTGGCGCGCAGCCGCGCCGACCACGGCGGGCGGTTCGTCGTCGGCGGCGACCTGCCGGCCTCGAGCGGGCTGAGCCTGGTCGTGAAGTCCGGCCCCGACCGCGCGGTCGTGGACCGGCGGGTGCTGCGCGGGCTCGCGTGCGCCGAGGGCGCGCTGGTCGACCTCGGCACGCTCGTGCTGCCGCACGGCGCACGCCGCCCCCGACCGGCGCGGCACGACCTGCCGCGCGGCGGCGCGGTGGCGATGGCGCTGCCGGCCACCCGGGTCTGAGCCGGGGCTCGGACCGGGTCCGGTCAGCCGCGGGTCAGTCCCCGGTCAGCTGACCGACATGTCCGTGGCGGGGTCCCAGAAGGCCCGCATCGCGGTGATCCGGCCGTCCTCGTCGAAGACCATGTGGTCGATCGGGGCGACCGTGTAGCTCTTGTCGCCGACCTTGGTGACGAGCTCGAAGGAGAAGACGGCCTCGCCCGCGGCGATCTTGACCTGCTGCAGGGTCGTGCTGGCCTCCAGGCCCTCGAGCCCGCCGTAGAACTCCAGGATCGCCTCGCGGCCGCGACGCACCTCGGTGCCGACCGGGTCCTCGACCGTGGCGTCGTCGGCGTAGAGGTCGGCGACCTCGGTGGCCTTGCCTTCGGCGACGAGGCGGACGTAGGCCTCCACGACCTCGCGGATCTTGTCGGTGCTCGCAGCCATGGTGACTCCCCTGCTCGGACGCCCCGGCCGGGGCGAGAACGTGTTCTACCTGCCCGCACACTAGCGCGCGATGGGACGGCCGGGTTGGATGGGCCGATGCCCGACCCGGACAGATCCGTGCCACCCGACGACGCCCCTGACGACCCCGACCTCACGGGGCCCGACCTGGTCGAGCAGCTGCGGTCACGGTGGCCGGTCGTGGGGGCCGACGACCTGCGCGAGGAGCTGCTCGCCGCCTGGGACCGACCCGGCTACCACGACCTGCGGCACCTGGCGGAGGTGCTGGCCCGGGTCGAGGAGCTGGCCTCGGCCGGGATCGGCTTCAGGCGCGAGCAGGTGCTGCTGGCGGCGTGGTTCCACGACGCGGTCTACGACGGGGAGCGCGACGCCGAGGAGCGCTCGGCCGCCTGGGCGGAGCGGTCGCTGCCGTCGTACGTCGGGGAGGCGGTCGCGGCCGAGGTGGCCCGGCTCGTGCGGATGACCGAGACCCACGACCCCGCACCCGAGGACGTCGAGGGCTGCGTGCTCTCCGACGCCGACCTGGCCGTGCTCGCCGCCGGGCAGGACCGCTACGCGGCGTACGTCGCCGGGGTGCGCGAGGAGTACACCCACCTCGACGAGGAGACCTTCCGCCGCGGCCGCGCCCAGGTGCTGGCCTCGCTCGCCGGGCGGCCGACGCTCTTCCGCACCGACCACGCCCGGGACCGGTGGGAGGCTGCCGCCCGGGCGAACCTGGCCGCGGAGCTGGCGGCGCTGGGAGGGGTCGAGGTCGGGTAGTCCGAATCATCTCTGATGCTGGCGGCGCGTCCAGCATCAGAAATGATTCGGACTACCCCCGCTCGCCCACCGGACCGGTCCCCTTCCGCACCCGCAGCCCGGCGTCGAGGAGCCGGGAGACCAGGTCGCGGCTGGCTACGGGGAGGGCGCCGGCGGCGACCGCGGCGCCGTACCACTCGTCCGGCACGTCGTAGTGGTCGCGCTCGAAGGCCCGCGGCGACAGGCCGATCGAGGCGGCGAAGGCGTGCAGCTCCTCGAGCGAGGTGTCGCTCACCAGGTGCGACCAGAACCGGCCGTGCCCGGGCACCTGGGGCGGGTCGATGAGGATCGCCACGCGCACGAGCCTATGCGGCTGTGCTACTCATGGGTGGGTGGACGTCGCACTGCTCTTCGAGGCCCGGGCCCGGGTGCTCGCGGACCTCGAGGCCCGACGCCGGGCCACCCCCGACGCGGTCTCGGCACTGGAGGAGGCCGTCTCGGCGCGCACCTGGTGGGCCGAGCAGTGGCCCGAGGGGGCGCAGTACGTCGCGGGGCTGGTCGCCCAGGACGTGCAGGACGCGCTCGTGGACACCGTCGGGCGCTGGCCCGTGTGCGACTGGTGCGACGAGGAGGCCGAGCACATGGTGCACATCAGCCCCGACCTGGGCGGCCCGGACCCGGTGTGGGTCTGCGAGGAGAGCGGGAAGCCGGTCGCGCCGCTGGGGAGCCTGCCGAGGATGTGAGGGTCACCCGGCTCGGCGGGTCCGCTGGCGCGTCCCCGGCTCGCCGGGCTCATGCCTCCCCGACCAGACGAGGGTCTCGACACGCCGGTCGCGACCTCGTTCCTCGGTCGCGCGGCTTGCTCGACCACCGGACGACGGGTCCGCTGGCGCGTCCCCGTCAGCCGTCGGTCCCGAGCTGGACCCAGAGCGTGTACCGGTCCGCGCGGTAGACCGAGCGCGACACCTCGACCACCTTCTCCCCCGAGATCGCCCGGCGCGAGTGCCGCAGCACCGCGCTCATCGGCTCGATCTCCAGGAGGGTCGCCTCCTCGGCGGTGGCCTTGTCGGCGTTGATGGAGTCCTCGGCCCACGTGGGACGCAGCCCGCGTGCCTCGAGGGAGTCGTAGAGGCTCGTGGGCATCCCCTGCTGCAGGAAGCCGGGCAGCAGCACCTCGTTGAGGTAGGCGTCCTCGATGCACATGGGCACTCCGTCGGCGCGGCGCAGCCGGCGCCAGTGGATGACCGCGTCGCCCTCGGTGAGCGCCAGCGCGCGGGCGACGCCCGGCCCGGCCTGCTCGCGGCGGGCGAGCAGGGTCTGGCTCTCGGCCAGCATCCCGCGACGCGTCATGTCCTCGGTGTAGCCGGTGATCCGGCTGGCCATCCGCCTCGGCCGCGCCACGAACGTGCCGCGCCCGGGGATCCGCTCCAGCAGGCCCTCGACGACCAGGGCGTCCATCGCCTGGCGCACCGTCATCCGGGCGACGCCGAAGTGCTGGACCAGCTCGCGCTCCGAGGGCGCCGGCGAGCCGGGCGCCGAGCCGGTGACCAGGCTGCGGACGTACTCGCGCACCTGGACGTGCTTGAGCGCCCGCCCGTCGGGTACTAGTACCTCTTCCACGCCGAGCAGACTAGACAGGTCCGCGCGGACTCCGGGGGCGAACGCCTAAAACCGGCCCGGACGTGCCAGGTCCGGATGGCACCCTCGGGCCACGGGCGCCCGAGGAGAGGCAGGCGCTGCTCGACACGCCGCCCCCCGCGTCGAACACGTGTTCGATGCCCGGCGTACCCTGGTCGCGTGGACTTCCAGAGCACCCTCTTCGCCGAGCAGGCCACCGGTGGTGTGGCGCTGGCCGACTCCCTCGCCGACCTCGAGCGGCACCCGCTCGCGCACGGGGCCTGGGTCGACGTACGCCGCTCGTGGCTGCCCGACGCCGACGAGGTGATGGCCGCCCTCGTCGCACAGGTGCCCTGGCGGGCGGAGAAGCGCCAGATGTACGACCGGCTGGTCGACGTGCCCCGGCTCGTGCACACCTACATGATCGGCGAGGAGCTCCCCCACCCCGCGCTCACCGAGGCCCGCGACGCACTCAGCGCGCACTACGCCGAGGAGCTCGGCGAGCCCTTCCGCACCGCCGGCTGCTGCTACTACCGCGACGGACGCGACAGCGTCGCCTGGCACGGCGACACCATCGGTCGCGGGTCGACCCAGGACACCATGGTGGCCATCGTCTCGGTCGGCGACCCGCGGCGGCTGCTGCTGCGCCCGCGTGGTGGCGGGGAGAGCCTGGCCTTCGAGATGGGCCACGGCGACCTGCTCGTCATGGGGGGCAGCTGCCAGCGCACGTGGGAGCACGCGGTGCCCAAGGTCGCGCACTCCGGGCCACGCCTCTCGGTGCAGTTCCGCCCGTTCAACGTCTTCTGAGCGCCGCGGCGTCCGCACGCGGGACGGAGCAGGGCCCCGGTGCCGCAGCACCGGGGCCCTGTCCGTGGTCCAGAGCGTCGTGGCGTCAGCCGCGACCACCCTTCTTGCCGGTGTACTTCAGGATGTAGAGGCCGCGGTCGCGGTCGCTGGCGAGCAGGTAGGTCTTGCCCGCCATCTTGTGCACCTCGATGCCCCAGACGTTGCTGCCGCCCTCGTCGATGAAGGCGCCGACCTCGCGGAGCTTGCCCTTGCTGTAGTCCAGGACGCGCACGCCACCGGAGTAGTAGGACAGGTACGCCAGCGAGCGACCCTCGCGCGGGTCCATCGCGACCTCGTGCACCGACAGGTCACCGAACCCCTCGGCGTACGCCCGCTCCTGGGACTCCGGCAGCGCGTAGGTGTCGACCTGGCGGATCGAGCCCGCGGTGCCGGGCTTGCCGGTGAAGTCCGTGCGGAACATCCGCACGTAGCCCCAGCCGTCGAAGACCGCGGAGATGTCGACCGAGGCGGACTCGGCGCCAGCGGGACTGGCGGTGGTGCAGGCGGCGTCACCCTCGGTGGCCACGCCGAGCAGGCGCAGGCCGGTCGAGCGCTGGACGAAGACGAACTCGGTCTCCTCATCCTCGGCCAGCATGTTGATGAAGCCCTCGCAGCCGGGGGCGGCGCTGTTGAAGACGATGCCGCTGTCGTAACCGGCGGCCGTGATGTTGTCGAGCTTGACCTGGAAGGCGCAGGTGCCGCGCTCGATGAGGGCGATCCCGCCCTCGACGGCCTCGAGCGGCTCGCAGGCCAGGCCGACGTTGGTCGGCGTGCCCGAGATCGGGGTCTCGGGGGTCAGCGCCGGGGTGTCGCTGGCGGAGGCGGCGGAGAACTCGTAGCCGTCGAACTCGCCGGAGGTGATGGAGGCGAAGACCCGGTAGGGGTTGAAGTCCTCGTCGGTGCCGACCAGGACCTTGTTGTTGCGGGAGAACTCGGACTGGTGGGCGTTGCCCTCGGGGCTGATCTCCTCGCCCCGGGCCAGGCGCTCCTCGTCGAGCGCGGCGAAGTCGGACTCAGCGATCAGCGAGACGCCGTCGGGGGTGGGGTCGGTGACGTCGAGCAGGACGTAGCCGCCGTCCCAGTAGTTGACGTTCATGACGTAACGACCGCCGACCCGCTTGACGGTCATGTCGTGGTTGAAGACCGACGTCAGGTTGTCCGGGTTCTCCTGGGCGACGCCGAACTTCGAGGCGAGGTCGAGGCTGTCGTTGACCATGACCGGGGCGGTCGGGTCGGTGATGTCGAGGATGTCGACGTCGGCCGCCTCCTCGTTGTCGACGAGGACGGCGTAGACCCTCTCGTCGACGAAGGAGTTCCACGCGAACATCGAGTGGACCGAGGTCGGGTTCTCCCGGGTCTCCTCACCGTCGGTGTAGTCACCGGCGTGCTCGACGAGCAGGGTGCGCGCGTCGGCGTCGGTGACGTCCCAGATGTTGATGCCGCCGAGGTTCGGCCCGTCCGGCTTCGCCTCGGCCGCGATCTCGGCGTCGCAGGTCTCGTTCTGGTGCAGGAAGAGCTGCTTGCCGGCGTACGGGCCGTACTTCGGCGTGAAGACCTGCGAGCCCTCGCCGGCGTAGTTGCCCGGGGTCGTCGGCAGGAACTCGTCCTCGACCGGGTTCTTCGGGTCGCTCATGTCGACCACCCAGGCGCCGCCGCCGAGGCAGTTGTCGGTGCGGAAGGAGGTGAGGTAGGCGTAGTCGCCGTAGGCGGAGACGTCGGCGACACGACCGCGGCCGGACTCGGCGCCGCTGGGGTTGCTGACGGTCGCGGCACCGACGACGCGCATGTCGCGGTTGACCGCGGGCAGGTGGCCCGAGACCTCGCCGTGCTGCTTGTAGCCGGGGCCGGCGACACCCTCGCCGGCGAACTGCTCGGTCTGGTTCTCGCCGTGCTCGGGGTGTGCGGAGGCGGTCATGGGGGCGAGGACCGAGAGCGCCAGGGCGGCGCAGGCGACGGTCCCGAGATGCTTCTTCTTCAACACGTGATCCTTCGAGGGTCGAGCCGATGGGGTGCGCGACAACCACGTGTGACCTGAGCCACACCCGGAGTGGCGTCGGACGAACCTAACGTGCGACCAGCGCTTTGGCCAGGGTCGTCCTCGGGTCGGGCCCCGAACCAGGACGATCCGCGGCAGGAACGGTATGAAGCCGGACGCGCCGTGACCGTTGCGTGACCTCGCGGCGAGTGGCAGGACGGGATCCGTGGCGAAACCGCTCGCCACGGGGAAGGTAAAGGAGTAAAAAGACCCCTCAGGGCCACGTGCCCGGAGAGGGAGGGGCCGTGCACCAGGTACGAGCGCCGGGTCGGCGAGCCCGCGACGGCCGGCTGTGGGTCATCGCCCTGTGGGTCATCGCCGTGACGCTGCTGCTGGTCACCCTCGAGGCCGTACTCGACTGAGCCCGGTGCGGGCGGCCTGCCGCCGAAGGGGCGGGCTCAGAAGCTGACGGCGGGCGGCGCGTCGTGGGAGGCCGGGGCGTCGTAGAACTCCCGCTTGCCGACCGAGGCGATGCCGGTGAAGAACATCCACGGGATCGTGGCGACCAGCGTGTTGAGCGTGCCCACCGCGTCGTTGTAGTAGGTCCGGCTGAAGGCGACCTGGTCCTCGGTCTGGGCCAGCTGGCGCTGCAGCTCCAGGAAGGTCTGGTCGGCCTTGAGGTCGGGATAGGCCTCGGCGACGACGTTGAGCCGGCCCAGCGCCTGCTCGAGCAGGTTGTCGGCGGCCGCGCGGGCCGCGACGTCGTCGGAGCCGGCGGCGGCCGCGAGCCCGGCCCGGGCGCGGGTCACCTCCTCGAGCACCTCGCGCTCGTGCGCGGCGTACCCCTTCACGGTCTCCACGAGGTTCGGCACCAGGTCGGCGCGGCGCGTGAGCTGGACGTCGATCCCGCCCAGCGCCTCCTGCGCGGCCACGTCGGCGGTGCGCAGCCGGTTGAAGCCGACGACCACCAGGGCGGCCAGGGCCAGGAGCAGGGTGAGGAGGACCAGCAGCACGATCACGTCGCCATCCTGCCGCGGTCGACGGGCGCTGTCACGGCGCCCCGACCGACGTGCACGCGCGGTCGGGGCACGGCTTACCAGGAGCCGCCGCCCCCACCGCCACCGCCGCCTCCTCCCCCGCCCCCGCCGGACGAGGAGGACTGGGTGGCGTCGTACGCCGAGATGGCCGAGCCGATGCTGGCGTCGAGGTCGTCGACGATCCGGTCGGTCCAGGTCGAGCCCGCGCTCCCGGCGTACCACCCCGCCCAGGACGGCGCGGGTGGGTCCTCGCCGACCTCGACGCGGTACTTCTGCGACCACTCCTCCGCGCAGTCGAAGGCCACCGCCCACGGGACGTAGGCGGTGTAGAGGTCGCGACGGCCGGAGAAGTCGAAGCGCTGCTTGCTCGACGGTGTCGACAGGACCCGCTCGAAGCCGCCGACGGCCGACCACAGCGCCCGGCCCGACGACGTACGCCGGGTGCCGGAGCCCGGCAGCAGCAGCGGGAGCGCGGCGGCGGCGAAGCCGCCCGGCACGAGCCCGAGCACGGCCGGGCCGGGGGCGAACCACGCCGCGGCCACCGCCCCCGCTCCGGCGGAGAGGACCAGGAGGACGCCCAGCCCACCGAGCCCTGCGGGCACGACGTGACCGGAGTCCCGGCCCCAGTCGCGGACGGCGTCCTCGAAGGTGTCGAGGTGGGACTTCAGGGTGCGACCCGCGGAGACGTCCTTCTTCCGGAAGGTGAACGACCCGCCCTGGGGGACGACCGAGATCGCCTGCTGCGTGACCGGGTCCAGGGCGGCCTCCGCGTCGGTGCCGTCCCGGTGGACGGTCCAGCCGTCCTCGTGCGGCACCAGCCGCACCACCCCCTGCTCGGCCGCGTGCAGCAACGAGGCCACGAACCGCTGACGACCGACCTGCTCGTGGGCGACGAAGTAGGCCTGGGCCGGTCCGAGGCCCTCGGGCGGGGCGTAGACCAGCGGGAGCCCGGGACGCAGCTCGCGGGCACGCTGCGCCAGCACCGCTCCCAGTGCGAGCGCGGCCAGCGCGGCCAGCGCGACGAGGACGAGCAGCCAGGGCCGGATGCCCAGGACGGGGTCCCAGCGCGGCGCCCAGGGCAGTGCCTCCTGCAGCGCCGGCGCCGGCAGGTCGAGGTCGGTGGTGAGCGTGACGGGGGTGCGGGGGGCCAGTGGGCCGGTGACCACCGACAGGGTGTCGCCGCCCTGCCCGCCGGTGGCGGTGCACCCTCCGGCCAGGCCCTGGCCCTGGTCGCAGGACACCGCGCCGACCGTCCCCGCGGGGAGGTCGACGCGGATCCGGGCGCGCTGGATCGCCTGCGCCCAGCCGCCGGGGACGACGTCCCACGACAGCCGCGCGCGCCCGTCGGGGCCCTCGCCCAGCACGTCGGCCAGCTCGTAGGTGAGGCGGTAGGTGTGGGCCCCGGGGGTCAGGAAGACGTCCTCGTCCCCGATCCGCCAGACCAGGTAGCGACCGGCCCCCGAGGACTCGGTGACCCACGGCTCCTCGGCGCCGTCGCGGGTCACCTCGACGTCGCGGGGGCGGACCCGGCCGCCGTCGACCGGCGAGTCGGCGCGGTCGAAGAAGCGGAAGATACCGCGGCGGTCCGAGGTGCTGACCTGCAGCACGATGGTCTCGCGCACCGAGGCGGTGCCGTCGGCGCGCACGGTCATCGCGACGTCGTAGGAGCTGATCGAGGTCGGCTCGTCGCCGCCACCACCGTCTTCGGCGCCGTAGACCAGCGCCGGTGCCGCGACGACGCCCGCGAGGAGCAGCAGGCCCAGCAGGGACGCGACGATGCGGGTCACGTCCGCAGACTAGGGGGCGGCGGGACTGCGCGTCAGCGCTCCGTGACGCGGGCCGACGACGGGGACGGACGGCCAGGGGCGGGCGGGACCGCGGTCCACCGCGGTCCCGCCACCCCCGGGTCCTCCGGTCAGCGGAGGAGGCGCCGCAGCAGCACCAGCACGAGCAGCACCCCCAGGCCCGCGCCGATCTTGGGGCCGTAGGTGCGCAGCAGCACCGGTAGCACCGTGGCCCCCAGGTCGAGCGCGTCGTCGCCGGCAGGAGCCGATCGCGACGGCGCGCTCCCGATCGGACGGACGCCGGCGGCCGCCCCGGAGCCCGCCCCCGACCCGGCGCCGGCGACCGCAGCGGCGGCGCTGGAGCCGATGGGCGTCTCGTCGGCGGCCGGAGCCGACCCGGAGCCGGCCACGACCGACGGCGCCCCCGCAGCCGTCGTGGCCGGCCCCGCGGCCGCGTCCCCGTCCGTGTCAGCGGCCGGCTCGGGTGCGGCCAGCCGTTGCTCCAGGCAGGAGACGAACTGCCCGAGCAGCTTGTCCGAGACGTCCTGCATCACCCCGCGGCCGAACTGCGCCGGCTTGCCGGTGACGTTGAGGTCGGTGTCGACCTGCACGTCGGTCGAGGCGGCGTCCCCGCTCATCACGAGGGTCACCGTGGCCCCGGCCGTGCCGTTGCCGCGCTTGTCCTTGCCCTTGGCCTCGACCACGAAGCGGTGGGCGGAGTCGTCCTTCTCCACGAACGTCCCGGACCCGGCGTACTGCAGGGCGATCGGGCCGAGCTTGACCTTGACCGTGCCGGAGAAGGAGTCCCCCTCGACACCGGTGACGACCGCCCCGGGAAAGCACTCGGCGAGGGCCGCGATGTCCTCGAAGTGGGTCCAGGTGTCCTCGACGCCGAGGGGGACCGTGAAGCGGTGCTGGAGCTCCACGCCGGCCTCAGACCCCCGCCGCCGTGAGCACGGCGCGGCGGGTGAGGACCGTGGCCAGGTGGGCGCGGTACTCGGCGTCACCGTTGAGGTCCGAGGGCGGGTTGGCACCCTCGGCCGCCCGGGCCGCCGCGTCGCGGACGGCGTCCTCGGTGGCCGGCTGGCCCCGCAACGCGTCCTCGACCGCGCGGGCCCGCAGCGGCGTGGAGCCCATGTTGGTCAGGCCCACGCGTGCCTCGGTGATGGTGCCCCCGTCGACCTTGACCGCCGCGGCGACCGCGACGATCGGCCACTGGTGCGCCACCCGCACGAACTTCTCGTAGTGGGCGCCCCACCCGGTGTGCTTGGGCACCCGGACGGCGGTGAGGATCTCGTCCTCGCCGATCGCGGTCTCGAAGAGGTCGACGAAGAAGTCGTCGGCCGCGACGTTGCGGACGCCGTCGCGCCCGGCGATGACGAACTCGCACCCCAGCGCCAGCGCCGGAGCACCCATGTCGCCGGCGGGGTCGGCGTGGGCCAGCGCCCCGCCGAACGTGCCGCGGTGCCGGATCTGCTCGTCGGCCAGGTGGTGCACGGCCTTCTGCAGCAGCGCCGCGTGCTCGCCGATCTGGGGGTCCATGGCGATGTCGCTGTGCCGGGTCATCGCGCCGATGACCAGGTGGTCGCCGTCGTCACGGACCCCGCGCAGCTCGGGGATCTTGTTGAGGTCGATGACCATCTCGGGGGCGTTGAGCCGCATCCGCAGCACCGGGAGCAGCGACTGCCCCCCGGCCAGGATCTTGGCGTCGTCGCCGTGCTCGGCCAGCGCGGCCAGCGCCTCGTCGACGGTCGTCGGGGCGAGGTAGTCGAACTGTGCGGGAATCATGCGCCCGCTCCTTCCGTGCTGTCCTGACCGGGCTGGTCCTCGCTGAAGTGCGGCATCGCCGCACCCGGGGTCGCGCCGCCGGAGCCGGCGCCCTGGATGGCCTTCCAGACCCGCTGCGGGGTGCAGGGCATCTGGATGTCGTTGATGCCGAGGTGGCGCACGGCATCGACCACCGCGTTGACCACGGCCGGGGTCGAGGCGATCGTGCCGGCCTCGCCGACGCCCTTGGTGCCGAGGGTGTTGGTGAGCGAGGGCGAGGTGGTGTGGTCGACCTCGAAGGACAGCGTGTCGGCCGTCGTGGGCAGCAGGTAGTCGGTGAACGACCCGGACACCAGCGTGCCGGAGTCGTCGTAGACCGCCTCCTCCCACAGCGCCTGCGCGATCCCCTGGACCAGACCGCCGTGGACCTGCCCCGCGACGATCAGCGGGTTGATGATGTTGCCGATGTCGTCGCAGCAGGCGTACTTGCGGATGCTGACCTGACCGGTCTCGGTGTCGACCTCCACCGCGCACAGGTGGGTGCCGTGCGGGTAGTTGAAGTTCACCGGGTCGTAGGTCGCCTCGGCGTCGAGGCTCGGCTCCATGTCCTCGGGGTAGTTGTGCGCGGCGAACGCCGCCCCCGCGAGCTCCTGGATCGTGACGCCCTGGTCGGTGCCGCGCACGCCGAAGCGCCCGCCGACGTACTCCAGGTCCTCGACGTTGGCCTCGAGCAGGTGCGCCGCGAGCGGCTTGGCCTTCTCGATCACCTTGTCCACGGCCTTGACCAGCGCCTCGCCGCCCACGACCAGCGAGCGCGAGCCGTAGGTGTCCAGGCCCTTGTGGGAGATCTGGGTGTCGCCGTGCAGCACCTCGACGTCGTCGAACGGCACGCCGAGGCGGTCGGCGACGATCTGGCTGAACGCCGTCTCGTGGCCCTGCCCGTGCGCCGAGGCGCCGGTGACGACCTCGACCTTGCCGGTCGCGAGCATCCGGACGCTGGCGTGCTCCCAGCCCCCGGCGCCGTAGTTGAGCTGGCCCAGGACCCGGCTCGGGGCCAGGCCGCACATCTCGGTGAACGTCGAGACGCCGATGCCCAGCTGCACCCGGTCGCCCGCGTCACGGCGCCGCTGCTGCTCGGCCCGCAGCTCGTCGTACCCGAGCATCTCCATGGCGCGACGCGTCGCCTTCTCGTAGTCGCCGGAGTCGTACTCCAGGCCGGCGACGGTGGTGAAGGGGAACTCCGAGGCGTCGATCCAATTGCGGCGGCGGACCTCGATCGGGTCCTCGCCGAGCTCGGCGGCCAGCTCGTCCATCATCCGCTCGATGGCGTACGTCGCCTCGGGCCGCCCGGCGCCGCGGTAGGCGTCGGTCCAGGTCTTGTTGGTGAGGACGGTCTGGCAGTTGAACTGGTAGGCCGGGAACTTGTAGATCGAGTTGAACATGAACGCGCCGAGGACCGGCACGCCGCCGCCGACGATCGCGACGTAGGCGCCGAGGTCGGCCAGCAGCTCGACCTTGAGGCCGGTGACCTTGCCGTCCTTGTCGGCGGCCAGCGTCAGCTTCTGCCACTGGTCGCGCCCGTGGTGGGCGGTCATGAGCGACTCGCTGCGGGTCTCGGTGAACTTCACCGGCTTGCCGATCCGACGGGCGACCGCGAAGGCGATCATCTCCTCCGGGGTCTGCTGCAGCTTGCCGCCGAAGCCGCCACCCACGTCGGGGGCGATCACGCGGATCTTCGACTCCGGCACCCCGGTGGTCGCGGCGATCGCGAAGCGCAGGATGTGCGGGATCTGGGTGGCCGACCAGACGGTGATCTGCTCGCCGGTCGGGTCCACCACCACGGAGCGGGGCTCCATGAAGGCGGGGATGAGGCGCTGCTGGCGGTACTCCCGCTCGATCACGATGCCGCCGTCGCGGGCGCTGGCGATCGCGGCGTCGACGTCGCCGCCGGTGCCGGCCTCGGCGGAGTCGAACTTCCAGAACGCCGACTTGTTGGTGCCGAGGTCCGGGTGGGCCAGCACCGCGTCGGTCGCGGCCTCCTTGAGGTCCAGCGCGGCCGGGAGCTGCTCGTACTCGACGTCGACCAGCTCCGCGGCGTCGCGGGCCTCGGCCGCCGTGCGGGCCACGACGACCGCCACGACCTCGCCGGCGAAGGCGACCCGGTCGCTCGGCATCGGCAGGTGCGGCGGGGTGACCTGGTCCTCGGTGATCGCCCAGGCGTTGATGCAGGCACCCTGGGCCTCGCCCAGGTCGGCGCCGGTCAGCACGTCGACGACGTTGGTGGCGTCCTTGGCCGCGGTGGTGTCGATCGAGACGATCTTGGCGTGCGCGAAGGGGCTGCGGACCATCGCCAGGTGCAGCATCCCCGGCAGGTTGATGTTGTCGGTCCAGCGGGTGCGCCCGGTGATGAGGCGCTGGTCCTCCTTGCGGCGGCGCTCGCGGCCGATCTCGCGCTCGACGGTGGGCTCCTGGACGGCGGTCATGCGGTCACCTCCTGCTGCGCACCGGCGCCCTGACCGCAGGCGTGCTGCACGGCCTTGACGATGTTGTGGTATCCCGTGCAGCGGCACAGGTTGCCCTCGAGGCCGAGCCGGATCTCCTCCTCGGAGGGGTTCGGGTTGTCCTTCAGCAGGGCGACGCTCTGCATGATCATCCCCGGTGTGCAGAAGCCGCACTGCAGGCCGTGGCACTCGCGGAAGGCCTCCTGCACCGGGTGCAGCTCGCCGTCCTGGGCCAGGCCCTCGATGGTGGTGACCTCGCAGCCGTCGGCCTGCACGGCCAGGACGTTGCAGGACTTCACGCTGGTGCCGTCGAGGTGGACGGTGCACGCGCCGCAGTTGCTGGTGTCGCAGCCGACGACGGTGCCGGTCTTGCCGAGACGTTCGCGCAGGTACTGCACCAGCAGCATGCGCGGCTCCACGTCGTCGGCCACCTTGGCGCCGTCGACGGTGAGGCTGATCCGGGTCATGGACTCTCCAAGGGGAACGTGGATGGGTGTGACCCGGCTCACGCTAGGAGCGGACGGTTGGTGGTGGGTTGGTGTGGGGGTGGGGCTCGGTTGGTGGGTCCTCTCCGCGTACTCCCGGTCGGGGTCGAGGGTCGCGGACTACCGCCCACGCCCCCACCCCGGCGGCGGAGATCCACCCCTTCCGCTCCTTCGTCGCTCCAGGGGGGCCAGGCCCATCCATCCACCGCCGGGGTGGGGGCGTGGTCGTCCGTCCGCGTCCCTCGGATGTGTCCTCGGCACCCGGCTCGGATTGCGGCGTGCGGGGACGCTGGGGTGGGTGTGGTTCAGGTCCGGGCGGCGGCGAGGCGGCCCTTGAGGAGGGGGACGAGGGGGTGGGCGCGGCCGCCGAGGCGGGCGAGGGCGGCCTCGACGACCTCGGTGTCGTACGGCGCGAGGTCGCTGTAGCGGGCGACGGCCTCGGGCTCGGGGTCGGCCAGGAGGGCCTCGCGGACCGCGACGGCGACGTACTCCCCGAGCTCCTGCAGGGCCGGTGAGTCCGTGCCGGGCAGCAGGTCGCCGCCGTACGCCTCGACGGCCTGGCTGACCCGACCGCGACGCAGCATCGACAGCACGTGGTCGACGTCGGTGGCCACCGGCATGGTGAGGCGGTAGGGGCGGGAGGAGAGCTGGCCGCCGAGGGCGGCGCGGAGGTGGGAGACCTCGGCCTTGAGCGTGGAGAAGGTGACGGCGTGGTCGCCGTAGACCGCGGCGTGGAGGCGGTCCAGGGACAGGCCCTCGGGGTGCAGGGCGAGCAGCGCGAGGATCTCGGACTGGCGGCGGTTGAGCAGGAGGCGCTGCCCGTCGAGCCGGGCCTCGGCGGTGCCGAGCACCGAGAGGACCAGGCCGGGCTGGCTGCCGTCGAGGCCGGGCGTCCTGCCGAGCGGGGCGGCACTGGCGGGCAGGGCCTGCTCGATGAGGCGGGCCATGATCTGGGCCGTGGCCAGGCCGATCGGGTGGGTCCGGTCCCAGGTGGTGGAGAGGTCGAGGACGCCGAGCTGCACACCGGTGGCGGGGTCGTGGACGGGTGCGGCCCAGCAGACCCAGTTGTGCACCATCGAGGCGTAGTGCTCGGCGCTGAAGACCATCTGCGGCCGGTCGAGCCGGTTGGCCAGGTCGAGGGCGTTGGTACCGGCGGAGCGGTCGTCCCAGCGGCCCCCGGCCACGAAGTTGACCGACTCGGCCTTGCGGCGCATCGTGCGGCCCCCGTACGTCCACAGGATGCGGGTCTGGGGGTCGGTCACCGCGACGACCAGGTCGCCGTCCTCGCAGGTGCGGCGCAGGTCCTCCTCCACCCGCTCCACGGCGGTCTGCAGGGGCGACTCGCGCCAGTAGGCCTCGGTCTCGGACTCGTCGTCGAGCGGGGCGTAGGCGACCTCGGGGCTGATCGTCTGCTCCGAGCGGGTCCAGCTCGACCAGATCTCCGGGCGCACGAGCTTCTCGGCACCGTCACCGCGCTCGACGAACGAGGTCCACGCCCGCACGGCGTCGACGCGGCGAGCCCGCAGGTCCGCTTCCATGGCGTGAACGTAGCACCGGGTCGGTGATGGGCGTCACAGTTCGTGCGGGCGGTCGAGGTCCGCTGCGCGGAAGTTTCATCGGCCGGCCGCTGGATGTGACGGCGGGCCGCTGAAACATCATCGTCCCACCGTCAGTTTCAGCGGCCGGCCGCTGAAGCTGCGCGAGGGCCGGCCGGGTCAGCCGTCGAGGTGACGGCGCAGGAACGCGACGGTGCGGCGCATGGAGTCGGCGAACCGCGGCCCGAAGGCGTGCCCCTCCCCCGGCCACTCCACCAGCGTGGAGTCGGCGCCGGCGCGAGTGAGCAGCCGGTCGGTCTCGCGCGACCAGGCGATCGGGCAGGTGTCGTCGGCGGTGCCGTGGTGGAGCAGCACCGGGACCTCGACCCGGTCGAAGTAGGTGCGGCTGGAGAGCCCGTCGTAGAAGCGCGGGTTGCCCTGCGGGGTGCCGTGCCGGGCGTAGAAGGCCCGGGCCCCGTCGGGCCGGTTGGGCTCGGTGAACTGCCGCAGGTTGTCGACGAAGCTGCTGCTGACCGAGGCGAAGACGACCGCCGCGTCCACCAGGTCGGGCTCGGCGACGAGCGCGTTGAGGGTCACGCCGCCGCCCATGGAGCGCCCGACGTACGCCGTGCGGTCGGCGTCGACGTACGCCATCCGCTGCAGTGCCTTGACCGCGCCGATGGCGTCGCGGGTGTAGACCAGCCGGCTCTCGCGGTCCTGGTCGGCGACCGGGTCGGACCCGGCGTGGCCGCGGTAGTCGGTGTGCAGGACGACGAACCCGGCCGCGGCGAACCACTCCTGCTCGCGGCTCATGCCCTGGCCGAGGACGTAGACGTCGGGGTCGATGTAGCCGTGGTTGAGCACCAGCGCCGGGAACGGGCCCTCTCCCTTCGGCACCAGCAGCTCGCCGGAGACGGTGGCCCCGTTGACCTGGTACGTCGCGGCAAAGCCGGTCCAGCGGTCGGTCTCCGCCAGCTGCCGGGTGGTCCTCAAGCCGCCGCCGCGGACGTCCTCGCGCATGAGGGTAGGCAGGCTCGTCCGGTCGCGGACGGGAGGGAGGCTGGTCGTGTCGGGATCGGTGTCGACCTGTCCTCCGTCCGCGTCCGTGGAGCCGGTGGAGGAGTCGTCGCTGGCGTCTTGGATGGGGCCGCCGGTCGGCGACTGGGACGGGCCGGTCGTGGTGCTGGTGCGCGCGGGCGCCGGCGGCTCCGCCGCGGGCTCGCCCCCCGCCGGTGCTGCAGGCGGCGAGCGGGGCGAGGAACAGCAGCGCGGCGGCGTACGTGCTCCGCCGGTGCGCGGCGCGCCGGCGTGGCCCGAAGCTGGGCGTCATGGGTCCACTGTGGCGGGTGGGGTCAAGGACGTCCGACCGGGTTTGTCGGGTGACGTCGGGACCCGGGAGCTCGACGGCGAAGTTCTGTCGTCGCATGGCCGGGTTTGTCGGGGACCCGACGAACCCGGCCACACCGGGTTTGTCGGGTGACGTCGGGACCCGGGAGCTCCACGGCGAAGCTCCGTCGTCGCATGGCCGGGTTCGTCGGGTAGCCGACAAACCCGGCCACGCCGCGCGACCTCACTCCTCGCCGTGGATCCGCCCGGTGGTGGCGGCGAGCGGCTCGCCGCTGCCGCCCCAGCGCCCGGCGATGATCTCGGCGGCGATGGAGATGGCGGTCTCCTCGGGGGTGCGGGCGCCGAGGTCGAGGCCGATCGGGCTGTGCAGCCGGGCGAGCTCGTCGGGGCCCAGGCCGACCTCGCGGAGCCGCTCGAGCCGGTCGTCGTGGGTGCGGCGCGAGCCCATGGCGCCGACGTAGGCGACCTCGGGGAGGCGGAGGGCGACCTCGAGCAGGGGTACGTCGAACTTCGGGTCGTGGGTCAGCACCGTCAGCACCGTGCGGGCGTCGACCCGGCCGGCCTCGACCTCGGCGCGCAGGTAGCGGTGCGGCCAGTCGACGACCACCTCGTCGGCGTCGGGGAAGCGGGAGGCGGTGGCGAAGACGGGGCGGGCGTCGCAGACGGTGACGTGGTAGCCGAGGAAGGAGCCGACCCGGGCGACCGCGGCGGCGAAGTCGATGGCGCCGAAGACCAGCATCCGCGGCTTCGGGGCGAAGCCCCACACGAAGACCCGCATGCCCTCGCCGCGGCGCTCGCCGTCGGTGCCGTAGGTGAGCGTCGCCGCCGAGCCGGTGGCGAGCAGGCCGAGGGCGTCGTCGTGGATCGCGTCGTCCATCCGCGAGGAGCCGAGCGAGGCCGACAGCGGCTCGCCCGGGCGCACGACCAGCCGGCGCCCGAGGACCGCGGGGTCGGGGTGCTCGATGACGGTGGCGAGGGCGACGGGGCGGCCGGCCTCGATGTCGGCGGCGATCTCGCCGAGCTCGGGGAAGGTCTCGCGGGAGACCTTCTCGACGTAGACGTCGAGGATGCCGCCGCAGGTCAGTCCGACGGCGAACGCGTCGTCGTCGGAGACGCCGTAGCGCTCGAGCACCGGGGCGCCCGAGGTGACGACCTCGCCGGCCAGCTCGTAGACCGCGCCCTCGACGCAGCCGCCGGAGACCGAGCCCACCGCGGAGGCGTCGGGGCCCAGGAGCATCGAGGCGCCCGCCGGGCGCGGGGCGGAGCGGAAGGTCGCGACGACCGTGGCGACGCCGACGGTCTCGCCGGCCTCCCACCAGCGCATCAGCTCGGGCAGGACCTCACGCACGCTCGATCACCTCACACAGCTCGGCAAAGGTCGCCAGGCTGTGCCCGGCGAGGAAGTCGTCGACGTGGGGCAGCACCGCCACGATCCCCGACTGCAGGGGTTCGTAGCCGGTCTTGCCCCGGTGGGGGTTCACCCAGACCAGCCGGTGGGCGACCCGGTGAAGCCGGGCGACCTGCTCGGCGAGCAGCGTCGGGTCGCCACGCTCCCAGCCGTCGCTGAACACCACGACCACCGCGCCCCGGGCGGTGCCGCGACGGCCCCACCGGTCGAGGAACACCTGGAGGGTCTCCCCCAGCCGCGTGCCGCCGGACCAGTCCGGCACGGCCTCGCCCGCCGCCACCAGCGCGCGCTCGGGGTCGCGGGTGGCCAGGGCACGGGTCAGGTGGGTCAACCGCGTGCCGACCGTGAAGGTCTCCACCCTGGCACCGGGCGCCTGGGTCAGCCGGTGCGCCAGGCGCAGCAAGGCGTCGGCGTACCCGCTCATCGAGCCGGAGACGTCGACGAGCAGCACCACCCGACGCGGGCGGGTCGCGCGTCGGCGGTGGACGATCTTGCCGGGCTCGCCGAGGCGGCGCAGGCTGGAGCGGACGGTGGCGCGGGCGTCGACCTGGCCGCGGTGCCACCTCCGGTGGCGGGAGGTACGCCGCTGGGGGGCCCGCACGCGCAGGCCGGCGAACATCGCGGCCAGCCGCGCCTTCTCGGCCGGGTCCAGCGAGGCCACGTCACGGTGGCGCAGCACCTCCTCGGCGCTGGCCCGCGCCCGCACGACCGCGTCGGTGTCCTCCGCCCCGCCGTCGCCGTCCTGCTCGTCCTCGGCCTCGGGGAGGGTCGCGGTGCTGGTCGCGCCGGGCGTGGCCGGCCGGGTGCGCGGCAGACCGGCCCGGGCGTCGAAGAACGCCTCGAAGACCTGGTCGAAGCGGTGCAGGTCGTCGGGCCCGGCGCAGAGCGTGGCGTGCCCGGCCGTCCGGACCGCCGCGACGTCGCCGAGCCCGACCAGCGAGGTGGCCTCGAGGAAGGACGCGGACCGGTCGTGGGTCACCGGCACCCCGGCTGCCCGGACCGCGCGCGCGAACGCCAGCAGCACCTCGTCGGCGTCGTGCACCACCTGGGTCATCGTCGCGCGCCTAGGCCACGAGCATGCGGTCGAGGGCGTGCTTCACGCGGTCGGCGTCCTCGCGGTACTTCACCAGCGCGCCCAGCGTGCGGGCCGCGGTCGCCAGGTCGAGCTCGGTGCAGCCCAGCTCGTGCAGCGCCCGCGCCCAGTCGAGGGTCTCGGCGACGCCCGGTGGCTTCTGCAGCCCGATGTCGCCCCGCAGCTGCTGCACCACTCCGACCACCTGGCGGGCCAGCGCCTCGGACACCTGCGGCTGGCGGGTGCGGACGATCTCGACCTCGCGCTCCAGGCCGGGGTGGTCGACCCAGTGGTAGAGGCAGCGGCGCTTCAGCGCGTCGTGCAGCTCGCGGGTGCGGTTGGAGGTCAGCACCACCAGCGGCGGCTCGGCCGCGCGGATCGTGCCCAGCTCGGGGATCGAGACCTGGTAGGTCGAGAGCACCTCCAGCAGGAACGCCTCGAACTCGTCGTCGGCCCGGTCGACCTCGTCGACCAGCAGCACCGACGGCGCCTGCTGCAGCGCGGCGAGCACGGGGCGCGCGAGCAGGAACCGCTCGTCGTACAGGCTCTTCTCGGCTTGCTCGGCGTCGGCGCCGCCAGCGGCCTCGAGGACGCGCAGGTGCAGCACCTGGCGCGGGAAGTCCCAGTCGTAGAGCGCCTGGCTGGCGTCGATCCCCTCGTAGCACTGCAGCCGCAGCAGCGGGACGCCCTGCACCTGGGCCAGCGCCTCGGCGAGGGCGGTCTTGCCCGTGCCGGGCTCGCCCTCGAGCAGCAGCGGCCGCCCCATCCGCCGGGCCAGGAACACCACGGTCGCCAGCGCCTCGTCACAGAGGTAGCCGGTGTCGGCCAGGTGCTCGGCGACCTCCGCGCTGCTCGCGGGGCCGCCCACCGGACTGCCCACCGGACTGCCCACCGGCCTGTCGCCCGGGCTGCTGTCGACCTGCATGGGCTCAGGCTAGACATCGGGGTGTTGGTCGGGGGTTGGGTGCGCGGCATCCTCGAGGCGTGGGCAGGCAGCGAGGCGGTGGGCGTGAGGGAGCCGGTACGTCGGCGGGCGTGCCCGAGCCGAAGGTGTGCGTCTCCTGCGGCCGCACCATCGAGTGGCGCAAGAAGTGGGAGCGCGACTGGGACCAGGTCCGCTACTGCTCCGACGCCTGCCGCCGGCACAAGGTCTCCGACACCGACCGTGCGCTGGAGACCTCCATCCGCGACCTGCTCTCGCGCCGGGCCGCCGACGCGACGATCTGCCCCTCCGAGGCGGCCCGCGCCGTCGGCGGCGAGGACTGGCGCGAGCTGATGGAGCCCGCCCGCCGCGCCGCCCGCCGGCTCGTCGCGGCCGGCGAGGTCGAGATCACCCAGGGCGGGAAGGTCGTGGACCCCTCCACCGCCAAGGGGCCGATCCGGGTGCGCCGGGTGCGCTGAGCCCGCTCACTCGGCGCTGGTTCGGCGCTCACTCGGCGCTGGTTCGACGCTCACTCGGCGCTGGTCGAGCAGGTTGCTGGCGGGTCGGTGGCGGGGCCGGCACGGCGCGGCGCCGCGCCGGAACCACTGTGTGGTGTTCCGGTTCAACCTGGTTGAACGAGGACGCCCCACAGTGGTCGATCGACGCCGTCAGAGCAGCCCGCGCGCCGACTCCAGGAACGGCCGCCCGAGCCGCTCCGCGCCCAGCGAGGTGACGAACAGCCCGGTGGAGACACGTTCGAGGTAGGCCCAGGCCCAGACCCGGTCGGCGTCGAGCCCGGTGCGGTCGGCCGCCAGACCGCACCAGGCGCGCAGCGTGCGCCGGGCGTCGGCACCCCGCAGGTGGGTGCTCCAGTCGCGGAGCACCACGCCGCCGTCGTACGCCGGGTCGCAGCGGAAGCCGTCAGGGTCGACCAGCACCCAGCCGCTGCCCCGGCCGTCGGGGGCGCGCAGGAGGTTGGCGGGATGCGGGTCGCCGTGGACGACGACGGTCGGCCCGGTCCACCCGGCCAACCGCTCGGCGTGGTCGAGGGCGGCCCGCAGCACTAGCGGGTCGGTCGGGTGCCCGAGCCTCTGGTCGAGCTGCCGCACCTGCTGGGACAGGCTGGCGGCCTTGTCCACTGGCTCCGGGAGGCCGAGCGGGCAGGTCCTTCCCGGACGTCCTGCCCGCTCGGCCTCCTCCGGGTCGGGCACGGGGACGTCCGGCGCACGTCCTGCCCGCTCGGTCTCACCCACGGCCCACGCGAGGCGGAGGGTGTCGGCGAGGAGCAGGACCTTCTCCTCGGGCGGGAGCGGGGTCCGCTCGAGCTGGTCCCCGAGCCGCTCGAGCAGCAGCGCCCCGGTGCCGGGGTCGTGGGCGTGCAGCCGGACGTACCCGCGGCCCTCGGCCCGCACCAGCACGTCCGCCACCTGGCTCTCGCGCGCCTGGTCCGGCGTGGGCACCTTGAGCACGCGTCGCTCGCCGTCCGCGGTGGTCGCCCCGACGACGTACGACGCCGAGCCGCCCGGCAGGCCACGGCCCAGCTCGAGACCCCAGCGCCCGGCAAGCTCGTCGAGGACGCGGGGCAGGTCGGCGACCCAGGCCCGACCGGCCTCGCCCAGGCGCTCGACCCGGCCGCGGGTCAGCGGCTGCAACCGCGGCCCGCGGGCGACCGTGACGCGGGCGCCCACCAGCGGCTCGTCACCGCCCTGGGCAGCACCAGGACCACGGCCCGCCCGCGGCCGGCCACCGGCCGGGCCGGCACCGGCGGGACCGGTCACGGCGCGGGAGGGAGGGCGTCGACGTCCTGGCCACCGGCGAGGTCGCGGCACTCGACGAGCAGCACGTCGCCGGCCGCGAGCAGGTCGCGCGCGCCCCGGTCGCCCCGGGCGACGTCCCGCACGCCCGCCCAATGGTCGCGGCCGATCAGCACGGGGTGGCCCGGCTCCCCGTCGTACGCCGCCCGCGCGAGCGCCGCCGGACCGACCTGCCCCGCGGCGTCCACCAGTCGTCGTACGACGGCCGGCACCAAGTCGGGCAGGTCGACCAGGGTGACCACGACCTGCGTCGCGGTGCCGTCCTCGAGCTCGGCGAGCCCTGCTCGGAGCGAGGCACCCATGCCCTCGGACCAGTCGGCAGCATGGACGGCCCGCACCCCGTCGGGCAGGAGGTCGGCCGCCTCCGGTGCGGCACCGAGCACGACGACCACCGGGTGGCAGCCGCCCTCGCGCAGCACCGCGACGGCCCGTTGCAGCCAGGATCCGCGCTGGTCGTGCACCAGCGCCTTGGGCCGCCCCATCCGGGAACCGGCCCCGGCGGCGAGCAGCAGTCCGGCGGGCACGCCCCGATCATGCCGGGTCGAGGTGGAGGTCGAGGTGCAGCTTCGCGCCCCACCGCGTCCTGGGGCCTCGACTCCCACCTCGACCCGCATTTCGACCCCGGGACCGCGCTCTCCTCGCAGCCGAAGCCAGAGGACCTGTGGACGAGCGCCACCCGAGGGCCTCGACCATCCCTAGGCTCGTCCGGTCGGGAGGAGCCGAGATGGGCAGGAACAGCCAGTCGCGCAGGGCCGCGAGGAGCAAGGACCGCGCACGACAGCGCGCGCGGGACCAGCACGCCGCGCGATCACGGCCGAGCAACCAGGACGGGCCACCGTCCCCCTTCGGCGCCCCCCGGGGACCCTCGCCCTCCGCGGGCCAGGACGCGCCTGCAACACCCTTCGGCGACCCGCACGGTGCGCCGCGGTCGGGACCGACCTCCGGGTCGCCGGACGCACGAGACAAGGCGCTGCACCTCTGGACACGGATCCTCGGGGACGCGAGCTCGTTCGGTCGCTCGACGCCTCGACCCCAGCTCCTGGCAGCCCTGGCGGAGCTGCCGGTCGCTGCAGCCGACGAGGTCGCCGAGCTCCTGGTCGCGGACCAGGTCGAGGCGATGGTGGCGCACGGGTGGCAGCCCGCGGAGATCCATCGGATCGCCCGACGGCAGCACCACGTCGCCGGACGTCTCGTCGCGATCCACCTGCGCCGTCATCTCGACCACCACCTCCGCCAGCACGGCACGCGTCTGGTCGACCCCCGCTGGCAGGACCAGGTGGACGAGCTCGGCGAGGCGGCGCCGCACTCCCGGTGGTTCGCGTCGTGGCGCGACCGGTGCCGTCTGGACCGCGCGACGGCCTACCTCCGCACCGGCGAGCTCCTGATCAGGCTGGGAGCCCTGCCAGCCCTCCGCGCGCTGATCCCGCCGCCCGGGAGCCCTGCCTCAGCACAGCTGGGTCAGAGCGCCTCCGACCCCGCGCTGCACAAGGTCCGCGGCCTCCTGGCGAAGGCTGAGTCCACCGAGTTCGAGGCCGAGGCAGCGGCACTGACCGCCAAGGCCCAGGAGCTGATGACCCGGCACGCGATCGACCAGGCGGCGCTCGACATCGGGCGGCCCGTCGGCTCGCCCGCCACCGTCAGGATCGCCATCGAGGCGCCGTACGTCGACGCCAAGTCCCTCCTGCTGCAGATGGTCGCCACCCAGACCCGGTGCCGGACCGTCGCCCTGAGCGGTCTCGACATGAGCGAGGTCGTCGGCTTCCCGGCAGACCTAACGGCTGTCGAGCTCCTCTTCACCTCGCTGCTGGTCCAGGCGCAACGAGCGCTCACAGAAGCGGGAAGCGCGGGCGGCGCCAACGCGCGCACGCGGTCCCCGAGCTTCCGAGCGACCTTTCTCCGCTCGTACGCGATCCGCATCGGTGAGCGGCTCGAGGAGACCAACGCGCACGTCATGGCGGGCACCCGCGCCGACTCGGCTCGGTACCTGCCGGTGCTGCGGTCGCAGGAGGAGGCGATCGACGCGCACGTCGCTCGCGAGTACGGCACCTTGTCGAGCGGTCGCCTCCGCGGTGGGTACGACCATGCCGGCGCGACCAGTGGCCGTCTTGCGGCCGATCAGGCAGAGCTCACGTCGGGTCGGCTCCGGGACAGCTGAGCAAGGGCGCGGCGGCACCCCGCTCCCACCGGCCCGCGTCGCCCCCACGCACCCCGGATGTCCGAGGAGCCGGGCAAGCCGGTGCTGACGCTTCCCGAGGAGCTGCTGCGCGCATTGCCCGAGGTCCGTGACGAGTCCGGGTCGTGCCCCTGGGCGGGCGCCGGAGCGCTCGCCCAGGGGCACAACCCCACGACACGCGGACGCATTGACGCCGAGAGGCCCCGACCGCTCACGCGGCCGGGGCCTCTCTGGTGCTGCTGTGCTCGTCAGCCAGGACGAGCGGCGGGACTCAGAAGTCCATGCCGCCCATGCCGCCGTCGCCGCCGGGCATCGGGGCAGCCTTCTCGGGCTTGTCCGCGACGACCGCCTCGGTGGTGAGGAAGAGCGCCGCGATGGAGGCGGCGTTCTGCAGCGCGCTGCGGGTCACCTTGGCGGGGTCGATGATGCCGGACTTCAGCATGTCGACGTACTCGCCGGTGGCGGCGTTCAGGCCGTGGCCCGGGGTCAGGTTGCGCACCTTCTCCGCCACGACGCCGCCCTCGAGGCCGGCGTTGATCGCGATCTGCTTGAGCGGGGCCTCGGTGGCCAGGCGCACGATGGTGGCGCCGGTGGCCTCGTCACCCTCGAGCTCGAGCTTGTCGAAGGCACCCGCGGCGGCCTGGATGAGCGCCACGCCACCGCCGGCGACGATGCCCTCCTCGACGGCAGCCTTCGCGTTGCGGACGGCGTCCTCGATGCGGTGCTTGCGCTCCTTGAGCTCGACCTCCGTGGCCGCGCCGACCTTGATGACGGCCACGCCGCCGGCCAGCTTGGCGAGGCGCTCCTGGAGCTTCTCGCGGTCGTAGTCGGAGTCCGACTTCTCGATCTCGGCGCGGATCTGGTTGACCCGACCCTCGATCTGCTGGGCGTCGCCGGCACCCTCGACGATGGTGGTCTCGTCCTTGGTGATGACGACCTTGCGGGCCTGGCCGAGCAGCTCCAGGCCGGTGTTCTCCAGCTTGAGGCCGACCTCCTCGGAGATGACCTGGCCGCCGGTGAGGATCGCGATGTCCTGCAGCATGGCCTTGCGACGGTCACCGAAGCCCGGGGCCTTGACGGCGACGGACTTGAAGGTGCCGCGGATCTTGTTGACGACCAGGGTCGACAGCGCCTCGCCGTCGGTGTCCTCGGCGATGATCAGCAGCGGCTTGCCCGACTGCATGACCTTCTCGAGGATCGGCAGCAGGTCCTTGACGTTGGAGACCTTCTGGTTGGCGATGAGGATGTAGGGGTCCTCGAGGACGGCCTCCATGCGCTCCATGTCGGTCGCGAAGTACGCCGAGATGTAGCCCTTGTCGAACCGCATGCCCTCGGTGAGCTCGAGGTCGATGCCGAAGGTGTTCGACTCCTCGACCGTGATCACGCCCTCCTTGCCGACCTTGTCCATCGCCTCGGCGATGGCGTCGCCGACGGTGGTGTCGCCACCGGCGGAGATGGTCGCGGTGGCCGCGATCTGCTCACGGGTCTCGATGTCGGTCGCCATGCCGAGGAGCTTCTCGGAGACGGCGGCCACGGCGGCCTCGATGCCGCGCTTGAGCCCCATCGGGTTCGCGCCGGCGGCCACGTTGCGCAGGCCCTCGCGGACCATGGCCTGGGCCAGCACGGTCGCGGTGGTGGTGCCGTCGCCCGCGACGTCGTCGGTCTTCTTCGCGACCTCCTTGACGAGCTCGGCACCGATCTTCTCGTAGGGGTCCTCGAGCTCGATCTCCTTGGCGATGGACACACCGTCGTTGGTGATCGTGGGGGCGCCCCACTTCTTCTCGAGCACGACGTTGCGGCCCTTGGGACCGAGGGTCACCTTGACGGCGTCGGCGAGGGTGTTCATGCCCCGCTCGAGGCCGCGGCGGGCCTCCTCGTCGAATGCAATCAGCTTCGGCATAACTCCTGCGATCTCCTCGCAACATAAGAGTTGTGGAGGTCCGGTCAGTCGCCCGCGACGGACGGCCGCGCCACCGACGGACCCTTCCCGCCGATGGGGTGCGACCTCGACTCCCCGGACCGGGGTGTCTTGGCACTCTCATGAGGAGAGTGCCACCGTCATGTTTAGCACTCGCACCCGGCGAGTGCAAACGCCTCCCCCGCCTCAGCGGGCGGCCAGCGCCTCCGCGACGGTGGCGGCGAAGTGCTGCGCGTTGTCCGGGTGCACGTCGAGGTAGAGCCCGGGCTCGATCAGCTCCAGCTCGCTGACCGCGAGCGTGCCGTCGGCCAGCCGCATCAGGTCGACCCGGGCGTAGGGAAGCTCCCGTCCCAGCCGACGTACGGCGGCAGCGACCGCCGCCAGGGAGACCTCGACCGCCTCCGCGCGCAGCTCGACCGGGCGCGAGCGCCCCCCGAACGCCTCGTGCACGCGCACCTCGCCGTCGGCCGGGACCTTGTCGACCTGGCTGGTCGCGCGACCACCCAGCACGAAGACCGAGGTCTCCCCCTCGGTACGCACCGACTCGACGACCGGCTGCACGACCCACGGCCCGGCCGTGAGGTGCTCCAGCCGCGGGTCGGCCACGGACTCCGCGAGCACCACGCCCAGCCCGTTGGCACCCGTGCGGGGCTTGACCAGCACGGTGCCGAGCTCCTCGATCGTGGCCCGCAGCGTGGGCACCAGGTCCCGGTCCTCGAGCAACCGGGTCGGCACGACCGGCACCGCCAGGGCACCGTCGGCGAGGTCCAGCAGGTAGGACTTGTCGGCGTTCCAGGCGAAGACGTCGGCCCCGTTGAGCAGCGGCACCTGCGCCTCCACCGCCCGCGCCCAGGCCAGGAACTCCGGCAGGCGGCGGTGGTAGTCCCACGTCGAGCGCGCCGCCACCAGGTCCGCGCTGGCCCAGTCCACGGCCGGGTCGTCCCAGACCACCCAGCGGGCGTCGATCCCGTGCTCGGCCAGCGCCGGCACCAGCAGGTGCCCGGCCTCCTCGCCGTCGGGGAGCAGCGAGCAGGTGGCGAGCAGCACGGTGGGCATGCGCGCCACCCTAGGAGCCGGCTCGACCCGCCCCCTGCTGGGGACCGAGGTCCCCCCGACCCGAGCACGACGACTCCCGCACCGGGAGGCCCTCCGGCGCCATGCTGTACCCATGACCACCATCTCGTCCGCGCGCCTGGAGTGGCTCGAGGACCAGGTCCGGCTGTGGCAGGGCGACGGGACCATCGACGCGCGGCAGTCCGAGGCCATCCTGGGGCGGTACGCCGCCTCGACCCGCCGCCTGCCGGTGGTGCGCCTGCTGACCGCGATCGGCGGCCTCTTCGTGGGCGTCGGCGTGATCTGGCTGGTCGCGGCGAACATCGAGTCGCTGTCGCCGACGGTACGCGTCGTCGCGGTCGCCTTCGTGTGGCTGGCCGCGCTGGTCGGGGCCGAGGTGCTGGCGAGCCGGTCGGCCCCGCCGCCCCTGGTCGGGACGGTGCGCCTGCTCGCCGCGCTCCTGGTCGGCGCCCTGGTCTTCCAGTCCGCGCAGACCCTGCAGGTGCCGGCGTACGAGCCGCTGCTGGTGGGCTGCTGGGCGGCGGCCGCACTCGTCCACGCGTACGCCGTGGAGGCGCTGCTCCCGTTGCTCGTCGGTGTCACGGCGGGCACGGTCTACGTGCTGTGGGCGAGCCTGGAGACCGCCTGGTCCGGGCTGGCGTTCGTGGTCTCGCTGGGTGGGTACGGGCTGGCGGCGCTGGCCGTCGCCGCCCTGCACGCCCGGTGGCTGCCGGCCTTCGCGACCGCCTGGCGCGAGGTCGGCGCCCTGCTGGTGCTGGTCGCCGTGACCGTGGGCGCCTTCCCGCCGGTCGTGGCCGAGGACTGGGAACCGGGCGCCGGCACCTGGGGGCTCCTCGCGGCGGCCGGGCTGCTGGGTGCCGCGGGGCTGGCGCGTGGCACGGCCCTGGACCGGGCCGAGCTGGGCATCGGCGCCGCCGCGCTCGCCGGGTCGGTCGGCCTGGTGCTGTGGGAGGCAAGTGCCGACGGGACGGCGGACCTCAACGGTGCCGACGTCACCCACGCCGTCCTGGGCATCACCCTCTGCGCCGGGGCCGCGATCGCCCTCGCCGTCGACGGGACGGTGCGCCCGAGCGGCCGCCTGACCGTCCTGGCCACCGCCGCGCTCGTGGTCGTGACCACGCTGCAGGCGTTCACCGTCTTCGCGCCGGTGCTCGAGGGCGCCTGGCTGTTCCTGGTGCTGGGCGTGGTGCTGGTCGGCACCGGCCTGGCCGTCGACCGGGGCCGGCGCCGCCTGGCCGAGGCGCTGTGAGGATCGGAGGACAGCGATGACGACGACCCAGCGCAGGCCTACCCGCATCGCCCTCGTGGCGGTGGTCCAGCTCGTGCTCGTCGGCGTCGCGGTCGCGCCGCGGCTCTCGGCGTACGCGACCGGGGAGGAGTACCTCCTCCGGGTCGCGGGCCTGGACCCGGTCGACCCGTTCCGCGGCGCCTACACCCAACTGGACTACCCCGACCTGCAGCTGGAGACCCGCCGCACGGTCGAGGGCGAGGTCTTCCTGCTGCTCGAGCAGCAGGAGGACGGGACCTGGCGCTCGACCGCGATGGTGACCGAGCGCCCCGACCACGGGCCCTACCTCGCGTGCGAGGGCGGGTGGCGGCTCTCGTGCGGGATCGAGTCGTGGTTCACCTCCGACGACGAGGCCAGGCGGCTCGAGGCGGCGCTCGCCGCGGGCACCGGGACCGCCACGGTCAGGATCGACTCCCGGGGCCACGCCGTGCTGGTCGACCTCGTCGCGGGATGAGCACCCGTGCCGCTCGGCCGCGTCCCGACGCGTGAGGGCTCACTCGGTCGCGGTGAGCGCGCGCAACCGCCGGAGGAACCACGCGAAGGTCTGGTCGAGGACCGGGTAGCCGAGGCGCACGCTCCAGCGCTGGGCGCCGGTCGGCCACATGGCCAGCGTCCAGGTCAGCCGGCACCCGGTCGCCGTGGGCTCCACCTCGTAGAGCTCGCCGAAGGCCTCCTGACCGGGGGCGTTGGTGGCGGTGAAGCAGAACGCCATCGCCCGCGGCGGGTCCCACAGCAGGAACTCCTCCTCGCCGACGATGCCGCCGCGCATGTGGACGGTGCGGGTGCTCCCGGCACCGATGTCGCCCTGGTCAGCGCCCGGGCTGGTCCACTCCACCCGGGTGATCGCCTTGGCCCACCGCGGCCAGGCGGAGGCGTCGGCGAGGACCTCGAAGAGCCGCTCCGGGGTGGTCGCGAGGTCGACGCTGTTGCGGAAGCGCACCGGGGCCGAGGCGATCTCCTCGACCGTGACGGTGCGGCAGGGCGTCAGCTCCTTCGACAGCCCCGGCACGGGTCAGCCGCCCGCGACGGCGGGGATGACCGAGACCTTCGCCCCGGCGGGGGTCGCGGTCGCGAGGTCGTCGAGGAAGCGCACGTCCTCGTCGCCGACGTAGACGTTGACGAAGCGTCGCAGGGCGCCGTTGTCGTCGAGGATCCGCGCCTTGATGCCGGGGTAGGAGGCGTCGAGGTCGTCGAGGACCTCGGCGAGGGTCGCGCCGGAGGCGCTCACCTCGGACTCACCACCGGTGTAGGTGCGCAGGATGGTGGGGACGCGGACGGAGACGCTCACGGCGACGGTGCTCCTGGATCGGACTGGGCGGGAACGGGTCAGACGATGCCGGCGTCGGAGAACGCGGCGTACGTCGGCTTGATGGTCGCGGCGGCGCCGACGTGGTCCGCGACCGCGTCGAGGGTCTTCAGGCCCATGCCGGTGTTGATGACGACGGTCTCGAGCGAGGTGTCGAGCTGACCGGTCTCTACGAGCTTCTTCAGCACGCCGACCGTGGTGCCGCCGGCGGTCTCGGTGAAGATCCCCTCGGTGCGGGCGAGCAGCAGGATGCCCTCGCGGACCTGCTCGTCGGTGATGTCCTCGACGGCGCCCCCGGTCTGGCGGCAGATGTCGAGCACGTAGATGCCGTCGGCGGGGTTGCCGATGGCCAGGGACTTGGCGATGGTGTCCGGCTTGACCGGGCGGATCGCGTCGACGCCGGCCTTGTAGGCGGTCGAGACCGGCGAGCAGCCGGTGGCCTGGGCGCCGAAGATCTTGACCGGCTTGTCCTCGACCAGGCCCAGCTCGACCAGCTCCCGGAAGGCCTTGTGGACCTTGGTGAGCTGCGAGCCCGACGCGACGGGGATGACGACCTGGTCGGGCAGGCGCCAGCCGAGCTGCTCGGCGATCTCGTAGCCCAGGGTCTTGGAGCCCTCGGCGTAGAAGGGGCGCACGTTGACGTTGACGAACGCCCAGCCCTCCTCCTCGCCGGCGATCTCGGAGGCCAGCTTGTTGACGTCGTCGTAGTTGCCGTCCACGGCCACCAGCGAGTCGGTGTAGACCGCGGAGTTGACCTGCTTGGGCTTCTCGAGGTTGCTCGGGATGAAGACGACGGTCTTGATGCCGGCGCGGGCACCGGCCGCGGCCACGGCGTTGGCGAGGTTGCCGGTCGAGGGGCAGGCGAAGACCTTGGCCTTCATCTCGACCGCGGCGCTGAGGGCGCACGCGACGACGCGGTCCTTGAAGGAGTTGGTGGGGTTGGTCGAGTCGTCCTTGACCCACAGCCGCGCGAGGCCGAGCTCGGCGGCGAGGTTGCGGGCCTCCAGCAGGCGGGTGAAGCCCGGCTCGGTGTTGGGGCTCTGCTCGATGTCCGTGGGCACCGGCAGCAGCGCCTTGTAGCGCCAGATGTTGCGCGGGCCGGCCTCGATCTCCTCGCGGGTGATCGCCGGGAAGACGTAGGAGACCTCCAGCGGGCCGAAGCACTCCGGACAGGCGTAGTGCGGGCCGAGCTCGACCTCGTGGCCGCACTCGCGACAGGAGAGGCAGCGGGCGTTGCCGAAGGCGCCCTCGCGCAGCAGGCTGCCGGTCGCGGCCTCGGACACGGTCGGGGTGATGGTCGCAGTGCTCACTGAGTCCTCCTCCTCATCTTCCCCGGTCGCGTCTCTCGCGCCGGGCCGGAATTAGCACCGTTTCCACGAACCGCGTCCGACCGGCTGGTCGGGGGCGGAGGCTCGTGGCGGTTGCCGGGACTTCGTCGGGCCGTTCCCTCAGTCCCTCTCGATGAGCTGGTCAGAACTGTACGGGTGGGCCCTGGGGACCGACGAACCGACGGTCCGGCATCTGGACACGTTGTCCACGATGCGGGACGAGCACGTGCGTCCTAGGCGCAGGGCTCGCCGCAGAAGAGGCGGACAGGGGCGCTCGTCACACCGTCGACCCGCAGTCGGGCGCTGCCGGAGTCGGTGAGGATCGCGAAGTAGCGGTCGATGACGCCGCGACCGTTCTCGTCGACCTCCACCCGGCGGCAGAACTGCGCCCCGATCGCCGGGTCCTGGCACCAGGGCTGCGCCCCGACGGGGAGCACCTCCGCGCGCGGGGTCGTCCCGGGGGCCAGCCCCGCCACCCGCACGGCGTAGTAGGTGCAGGGGAAGACGGTCCCGTCGATCGTGCGCGTGCACGGGCGCTGCTCGCGGACCAGGGCGACGGTCGGCGGCTGCGAGCGTCCGCACCGTCGTACGCCGTCGACGGCGGAGCCGGCCACGCGCACCTGCACGCAGGCGCGCTCGGCGCCGCGCGTCGTCCTCACGTCGAGAGCCCCTGGCTGGACCGAGCGCCAGCCCGCGCCGGTGTCGACCTCGAGCGGCACGTCCTCGACCGGCTCGCCGTCGACCTCGACGGCGACCTCGAAGCGCACCGAGCGGTACGCCGGCTCGGCGGCGACCACGGGGCGCGCACCGGTGGGCGGGCTGCCCGCCTCGGCACTGCCGGTGGCGGTGGGGCTGCTGCTGCCGCTCGCGTCGGGGTCCGCGAGCGGCTCGGCGTCCTCGCCCCCGGCCAGGCCGAGCGCGGCGAGACCGCCGACGAGGACCAGGGCCAGGACGGCCACGGCGACCAGGAGGACGCTGCGGCGGCCACCCCGCTCGGGGCCGTCTTCCGCGCCGGGGGCGACGGACAAGGACCCGAGGGGTGACCGGCGGCGCGGTCGGCGGTGCGGGCGAGGAGCCGCCCGAGGGCCCGCAGCGCCCCACGGCTTGAGCCCGGCCGCCCACCTGAGCCGCAGCGGCTCCAGCACGACACGGCCCGTCCCCGCACGTCGGGGGGCGGGCCGTCGTACGTCGTGGGGGGTCAGGTGCGCGCGGCGCGGGCGTCCTCGGTGAGCCGGGCGAGCAGCCCCAGCACCCCATCCGGCCCGGGCACGACTAGGTCGGCGAGCTCCTGGAGCGCGGACTCCTCCTGCGAGGCCGAGCAGACGCGCAGGGTCGCGATGCCCTCCGCCGCGAGCTCGCCGAGCGCCTCGAAGGCCTGCAGGTCCCCGAGGTCGTCCCCGGCGAAGAGGAAGCCCCCGGCCTGGAGCTCCTCGGCGAGGGTCCGGACGGCGACGCCCTTGTGCATCCCCGGCGAGCGCACCTCGACCACGTTGCGGCCGGGCTCGACGACCAGGTCGTGCCGCTCGGCCAGCCCGGTCAGGGCGGGCAGGAGCGCCGCGAAGGCCTCCTCCGGCTGCGGCAGCCGCCGGGTGTGGACCGCGACCGCGAGCCCCTTGTCCTCGACGTACGCCGCGGACGCGTCGTGCTCGCGCAGCAGCCGTGGCAGCTCGCGCTCGAAGGTGGCCAGGCCGCGCGGCGGTCGCGGGGAGAGGATGCGGCGGCGGCTGGAGGACCACCGCTCGTTGCCGTACTGACCGAAGACGTGCAGCTCGCTGCCGGCCTCGGCCATCGCCGTGCCGACCTCCTCCAGGCCCCCGAGGTCGAGCACCTGGCGGGCGGGGCGGCCGGTGATCACCGCGACGGCGCGCACCTCGCGGGAGAGCGCGACGAGCACGTCGCGCGCTGCGGGGTGGATGTGCGCCCGCTCGGGATCGTCGACGATCGGCGACAGGGTCCCGTCGAAGTCCAGCCCGACGACGGTCGCGGCGGCGGCGCGGACGAGGGCGGCGTACCGCTGCTCACCCTCCGGCGAGGTCACGTCCATGGGGAGGAGTCCATCACGGCCCGACCCTCCCGGACGGGTGGTGACCACCGGTCGCGAGGAAGAGCTCAGTCCAGCTCGCCCGTGAGGATCAGCGTGAGCCGGTCCATCCGCATGGGGGCGACGGCCGCCGCGGTGCGGTCCACGCCGAGGTCGAGGGCGAGCATCTTCGCGGCCTGCTCGAGGCGGGGCGGGAAGTAGACGGTGGTGCTGGGGATCGTGCCGTACCAGTTGTCGGTGCCGACGACCTGCCAGCCGGCGCCGGTGGCGCGGGTGGCGACCCGGGAGGCCAGGCCGGTGACGGGAGAGTTGTTGTAGACCTCCACGATCACCTCGCCGCGCTCGACGGCGGGCTTGGGCTCCTCGGTCTTCCTCGACTTCGGCTTCGGCTTCGACGTCTCGGTGGGCGTGGCCGACGGGGTCGCGGCGTCGCGGGCGGCCGGGGTGATCTCGCGCTCGGTCGGCTCCCCGCCCCGGGTGGCGACGAAGGCGATGGCGGCCATCGCCACCGCGATGACCGAGAGCATCACCAGCGGGGAGGGCAGGACCACGCCCCGCTGGTCGCGTGCGCGGCGGGAGGCCACGGCCTCAGACCTCGAAGCCGAGACGGCGGGCGGAGCGCTGGCGCTGGCGTGCGGCGCGCAGCCGGCGCAGCCGGCGGACCAGCAGCGGGTCGGCCTCGAGCGCCTCGGGCCGGTCGATAAGCGCGTTGAGGACCTGGTAGTAGCGCGTCGAGCTCATGTCGAACTTCTCGCGGACCGCGGTCTCCTTGGCGCCGGCGTACTTCCACCACTGGCGCTCGAACTCCAGGATGTCGCGGTCGCGCTCCGACAGCGCGTCGGAGCCGGCGGGCGTCTCGAGGCTGGGTGCGTGGGCCTGTGGCTCCATGGCGACTTCTCCGCAGGTGGGGTCCGGTGGTCGTGCCCCACTGTAGAGCACGGAATCACACCTGTGTGATTAGACCGCCGCACACGCCGGGACCGGTCCTGACCGCCCGTAGGGTGCTGACGTGCCGACGCCCGCCCAGACCACTCCGCCGACCCCGTCCGCCGGCTCCCCGGAGCCGGTGCGCTGGGGCTTCCTGGCGACCGGGAAGATCGCCCGCTCGGTGGCCGCCGACCTGGCCCTGGTCCCCACCTCCCGACTGGTCGCCGTCGGTGCCCGCCGCCAGGAGTCCGCCGACGCGTTCGTCGCCGAGCACGCGCCGGGCGCCCGCGCCCACGGCTCGTACGCCGACCTGGTGACCGACCCCGACGTCGAGGTCGTCTACGTCGCCTCGCCCCACGCCCTGCACCTCGAGCACGCCCGGATGGCGATCGAGGCCGGCAAGCACGTGCTGTGCGAGAAGCCGCTGACCCTGGACCTCCCCACGGCCACCGAGATGGTCCGGCTGGCCCGCGAGCACGACGTCTTCCTCATGGAGGCGATGTGGACCGCCTGCCACCCGGTCGTCCTCGAGGTCCGCCGCCGCCTGCGGGCCGGCGAGCTCGGGACCCCGCGCCAGCTGCGCGCCGAGCTCGGCTTCGTCGTCGCCGCCGACCCCGACGACCGGCTGCTCGACCCCGCCCTGGGCGCCGGCGCCCTCCTCGACATGGGCATCTACCCCCTCACCCTGGCCCACCTCCTCCTCGGCGAGCCGGAGCAGCTGGTCGCCACCGCCTCCCTCTCCGAGCGCGGCGTCGACCTCGACGTCGCGATCGCCGGCCGCTACCCCGGCGGCGCCCTCGCCACCCTCTCGGCCTCCATGACCTCCTGGTCCGACCGCTCCGCCGCGCTCGCCACCGACCGCGGCCGCCTCGAGCTCCACGGCCAGTTCCACCACCCGGAGAAGGCCGTCTTCCGCCCCTTCCGCGCCGGCTCCACCAACGACGCCAGCGGCTACGACGAGCCGTTCGAGATCCACGGCGCCGAACCGGTGGTGGGCCGGGGCTACGCCCACGAGGTGGCCGAGGTCGACCGCTGCGTCCGCGCCGGCCTGCGCGAGAGCCCGCTGGTCCCCCACGCCCAGACGCTGGCCGTCATGGCCCAACTCGACGACGTACGCCGCCAGGTCGGCGTCACCTACGACGCGACCTGATCGGTCCCCGTCGCACCGGGGCCGACTCACCCTCGAACCAGGGCCGAGTCACCCTCGAACCAGGGCCGAGTCACCGAACCCCTGGACCGGGGAGGTGGGGCGCGCGGCGTGGCGGTCGGACGGGGCGCCCCCGGAGGAGCGTGGATGGGCCTGGCCCCCTTCTCGTGAGGGACGAACGAGAAGGGTGGTTGCGACGAAGGGGGCGCCCCGGGAGACCGACACGCCGCGCGCCCCACCGACAGCCACCCACCGACAGCCCACCCACCGACAGCCCCACGGACAGCCCACCCGGACCAACCCGCACCGGCGTACCGCGTTTCACCCGATCGGTGCCCCGGACCCCGGGCCTAGGGTGGGCCCGTGCCCTACGACCTCGTGATCGTCGCCAACCGGCTGCCGGTGGACCGGGTCGAGCTGGCCGACGGCACCAAGGGCTGGCGCACCTCGCCCGGTGGGCTGGTGACCGCGATCGAGCCGGTGATGCGCGCCAACCACGGCATCTGGATCGGCTGGCCCGGCGGCACCGACAGCGACCTGGAGCCCTTCGAGAGCGACGGCCTGGAGCTGGCGCCGATGTCGATGTCGGCGCAGGAGATCGAGGAGTTCTACGAGGGCTTCTCCAACGCCACCCTGTGGCCGCTCTACCACGACCTCGTGGCGAAGCCGGAGTTCCACCGGGAGTGGTGGGACTCCTACGTCCAGGTCAACCAGCGCTTCGCCGAGCGGGCCGCCGAGCTCGCCGCCGAGGGCGCGACGGTGTGGGTCCACGACTACCAGCTGCAGCTGGTGCCGCAGATGCTGCGCACGCTGCGGCCCGACCTGCGCATCGGGTTCTACCTCCACATCCCCTTCCCCCCGGCCGAGCTCTTCCAGCAGCTGCCGTGGCGCCGCCAGATCCTCGAGGGGCTGCTGGGCGCGGACCTGGTCGGCTTCCAGCTCGCCGGCGCGGCGCAGAACTTCGTGCGCCTGGTGCGCCAGCGCGTGGGCCACAAGACCCACCGCGACCTGGTCTACCTTCCCGACGGCCGCACCGTGCGGGCCGCGCCCTTCCCCATCTCCATCGACGCCCGCGGCTTCGAGGAGATGGCGCGCTCCGAGAGCGTGGTCGCGCGGGCCGCGGAGCTGCGCGAGGCGCTGGGCAACCCCCGCAAGGTCTTCCTGGGTGTCGACCGCCTCGACTACACCAAGGGCATCTACGCCCGGCTGCGCGCGTTCGCCGAGCTGATGGGCGAGGGGCACATCGACGTCGAGGACGCGGTCTTCGTGCAGGTGGCGGTGCCGAGCCGCGAGCAGGTCGAGCAGTACCGCCTGCTGCGCGACGAGATCGAGCGGCTGGTCGGCCGGATCAACGGCGACCACGGCCGGATCGGGCGCCCCGCCATCCACTACCTCCACTCCTCCTACCCGCGCGAGGAGATGGCGGCGATGTACGCCGCGGCCGACGTCATGGTCGTCACCCCCTACCGCGACGGCATGAACCTCGTGGCCAAGGAGTACGTCGCCTGCCGCTACCAGGACGACGGCGCCCTGGTCCTCTCGGAGTTCGCCGGCGCGGCCGACGAGCTGCGCCAGGCGTGGCTGGTCAACCCCCACGACATCAACGGCATGAAGTCGGCCCTGCTCGAGGCCTACCAGGCCGACGAGAAGGAGGTGACCCGCCGGATGCGCGCCATGCGCAAGCAGGTCACCCAGCACGACGTGCAGGCGTGGGCCGCCTCGTTCATGACCGGCCTCTCCGACGCCGGCGTGCACGACAAGGACGTCCGGACGTCGGGCTCCTGACCCTCCAGCCGCGTCGGGCTCCCGCCCCGGTCGGCCGCCGCGACGGCGTACGCCGCGACCTCATGTGACGGACGACCCGCGTAACCCGAAAGGGTGGGGAGTAGTTTTCACCGAGGAGGTGGATGTCGTGGATCGGATCCCGAAGCCCGACCAGGTGGTCAGCGCCGCGAGCAACGTGGCGCAGAAGGTGCTGTACGGCGGTCTCGCCGACCTGCGCCCGATGCCGCGCACCCTCATCGACGAGGGCGAGCTGCGCGAGGTCTACCACTACCGCCCCGTCGCGAAGGTCAAGGAGCAGGGCGACCCGGTCCTGCTCGTGACCCCGCTGGCCGCGCCGTCGATCTGCTACGACCTGCGCCGCGGCTGCTCGGTCGCCGAGCACCTGGTGACGAGCGGGCGACCGACGTACCTGGTGGAGTACGGCGAGGTCTCCTTCAAGAACCGCAACCTGGGCATGGAGCACTGGATCGAGGAGGTCGTCCCGACCGCGATCCGCGAGGTCTCCGCGCACGCCGGCGGTCGCCCCGTCCACGTCGTCGGGTGGAGCCTGGGCGGCATCTTCAGCCTGCTCACCACCGCCGACGGTCCGGACCTCCCGATCGCCTCGCTCACCGTCGTCGGCTCGCCGTTCGACGTCTCGCTGGTGCCGCTCGTGGCGCCGCTGCGCCCGCTGCTCAACCTCGGCCTGACCCTGGGCGGCGGCAAGGGCGCGATCACCCGGACCTACCAGCTCATGGGCGGCGCCCCGAAGCCGCTGGTCAAGTGGGCCTTCCAGCTCTCCTCGTTCCAGAAGCTGGTCACCAAGCCCCTCGCGGTGGCCACCCACCTCGACGACGCCGACTTCCTCGCGCAGATCGAGGCCGTGGACCGGTTCACCGAGAACATGATCGCCTACCCCGGTCGGACCTTCGGGCAGCTCTACCACCGCTTCGTGAAGGCCAACGCGCTCAAGGGCGGCACGTTCGAGCTCGACGACCGCACCATCGACATCGGCTCGATCAAGGTCCCGGTGCTGGTCTTCGCCGGTGCCACCGACGGGATCGCCCCCGTCGCCGCGGTCAAGGCGGTCACGCCCCTGCTCAAGGGCTCGCGCGAGGTGCGCTTCGAGATCGTCCCGGGCGGGCACCTCGGCATGCTCACCGGTCGCGCTGCGCGCGGGACGACCTGGACGGTCCTCGACGAATGGATCGACCAGTGGTCCACCGACGCGCAGGCCGAGGAGCCCGCGGGGACGACGAGCGCGACGAAGCGCCCCGCCAAGGCCGCCGCCAAGGCCAAGAGCACGAAGGCCAAGGGCACCAAGCCCAAGGCCGCCGGTGGGAGCAGCACGAAGGCCGCCGCCCCGCGCACGCCGGCGGACGAGGCCGCGAGCAAGGACGCCATCGGCGCCAACCCCTCGCGGCGCTACTCCTCGCAGGGCTCGCGCAGCCTGGCTCGCTGAGCCTCGACCCACCGGTGGTCGCCGGTCCGCTCCCGGTGCCGGGACGGAGCACCACGCCCCCGTGTCCGCCAGGCTCGTCCGAGTAGCCCGATCGGGTCATCCGGCGCCGTCCGCTCACCCGGCGCCCCGGGCCCGACCCCGGTCCTAGATTCGTGCCGCAGGGAGCCGGACGGCGCCCGCCGGGCACGGACACCTGGGGAGGGGTCGGATGGCCACGACGTCGAGCAGCTCGACGACGTCGACAGGGCCGGCCGACGAGACCGTGCACGGCGGGCGTGCGGCACCCGCGCGGGTGTCCCTGTCCGAGCCGGAGCGCCGACTCGTGGGGTTCGCGCTCGACCTGCTCGACGCGCCCGAGGGTGCTGCGGGGGAGGTCACCAGCGGCGGTGACGACGCGGCCCTGCGCGTCGTGCTCGCCGCGCGCGAGGCACGGCCCGGGCTGCATGCACCGAGCCTGGTGCTCCCGGACACCGGCGACCCGGCGTACCTCCGGGCGGCGCGGGCGCTGGGCGTGCGCGCCGTGGTCGTCCCGACCGACGGCGCGGCCCGGGCCCAGGTGGGGCCGATGGCCCACGCGATGGACGAGCAGACGGTGCTGGCGGTGGTCTCGGCGCCCTCGCCGGCGCTGGGCGTCGTGGACCCGGTGACCTGGATCGGCACGGCAGCGAGCGCCAAGCGGGTCCCGCTGCACGTCGACGCGCGCGCGGGCGGCTGGCTCCTGGCGTGCGGGGAGCGGCTGGGCCGGGTGGGTCCCACCTGGGGCTTCGCGGCCCCGGGCGTCACCTCGCTCGTGCTCGACCTGCCGCTGCAGCACGGGGCGACGACGCTGCTGCTGCAGCGCAGCGCGGTGCCCGTCGCGCCCTGTGCCCCGCACGGACCGGGTCTCGCGTCCGCGCCCCGCACGGTGCCCGGCGCCGCGGCCGCGTGGGCCGAGGTCGCCGCCCACGGCCTCGACGGGCACCTGCTCGCCGCGGGCTCCGTGCTCCGCGCGGTCGAGCTGCTGGCCGCCGCGGTGGACCCGCTCGCCGGCGTCCACCTGGCCGCCGAGCCGGAGGCCGGGGTCCTCGCGCTGTGGACCTCCGAGGGCTGCGACCCGTTCACGCTGGCCGAGCAGCTCACGCTGCTGGGGTGGTACGCCGAGGCGCAGCCGTCGTGGTCGGGTGGCCCGGCCACGGTCCGGCTGGTCGTGGACGTCGCCGCCGCGACCGAGCCGGAGCGGCTGGCGGGGATCCTCGAGCGGGCCGTCGCTGCCGCGCGTGCCCAGGGGCCGATCTCCGTGCCGACCCGGGTGCGCGAGCTCCTGCCCCGGCTGGACCCCGCCCGCCTCACCACCGGCGACGTGACGGTCCTGCTCGACGCCCTCGCCCTCGAGCCGCACACGGCCCCCGGCACCGCGCGCTTCGAGGCGCTGCTCGACCTCGCCGAGCCGGCGCTGCGGGCCGCCCTGCTGGCGCGGCTCGAGGACCTGCTGCGCCAGCCGGTCCGCGCGGGCCGCTGACCCCCTACTGCCCACTCGAGGTGGCCGAGCGGGCACATCTGTCCGAGGTCCTGCCCGTTCGGGGTGGCCGATCGGGCAGGTCGTCAGGAAGTCCTGCCTGCTCGACCTGGCACGTGGAGGCTGCAGGTCAGCGGGTGGGCCTCGTCGCCATGAACGCCTCGACGGCGGCCAGGTCGTAGGTGCCGGCGTCGGTCCCGAGGCCCGAGGCGACCTGGGCGGCGGTGGCGCACCCGAGACGGGCGCTGTCGGCCAGCGAGCGGCCCAGGGAGCGGCCGCGCAGGAAGCCGGCCGAGAACGCGTCGCCGCAGCCGGTGGTGTCGACCACGTCGACGGCGTACGCCGGGACCTCGACCACCTCGTCGGCGGTGACGACGAGCGCGCCGCGGGCGCCCTGCGTGACGGCGACGCAGCCGGCACCGGCCGCGACGAGGGCGCGGGCCCCCTCGGCCAGGTCGGTGGCGCCGGTGAAGCCGAGCACCTGCTCGTCGTTGGGCAGCAGGTAGTCGGCGTGCGGGAGGGCCTCGGCGATCCAGGCGAGCAGGTCGGGGTCGCCGGGGGCCAGCACGTCCAGGGACGTGGTGGCGCCCGCGGTGCGGGCGGCGGCCAGCACCTGCCCGGCGGCCTCGCCGCCGAGGAACTCCGGTCCGCCGAGGTGCACGTGGTCGGCCAGGTGCGCTGCCGGGTCGAGGTCGGCGACGGTGAAGGCGCCGTTGGCGCCGATGCAGTGCCAGGCGGGACGCTCGCCCGAGGGTCGCACCGGGATCACCGAGGCCGAGGTCTGGTGCTCCTGCTTGCGCACGAGTCCCGTGACGTCGACACCCTCCTCGGCCAGCAGCGTCAGCAGGGCCACCGCGGTCATGTCGTCCCCGACGGCGCCGTACGACGCCACGTCGGCGCCCAGGCGGGCCAGCACGAGCCCGGTGCCACCGGCGGTGCCGGCGGCGGACATCCGGATCGTCTCGACGAGCTGGCCGTCGGACCCCTCCGGGATGGACTCGACCCCGATGACGTGGGTATCCAGGACGTGCACCCCGACGACGCTGACCCTCATGCCCGACCTCCGTCGTCCGTGGCGGCGACCGTGCCGCTCCCGCTGCTGCTGGTGCTGCTGCTGGTGCTCCCGTAGCCGCTGGCCAGCGCGGCGAGCACGACCTCGTGCTGCTGCGCCTCGCTGAGCGTGCGGACCTCGCCGAGCGCGCTGGCCCGGTGGTGCAGGGCGCACAACCACTCCAGGAGCAGGGCCCGCTCGAGCGCCTGGTCGAGGCAGGCACCGACGACGACGGCCCCGTGGTTGGCCATGAGGGCGGCGCTGCGCCCGGCGAGCGCGGCACGGACGCCGGCAGCGAGCTCGGGGGTCCCGAAAGTGGCGTAGGGCGCGACGCGGACCGACCCGCCGAGCAGCAGCTGCTGGTAGTGGACGACGGGCAGCTCGTCGAGCACGCACGCGGCGGCCGTGGACCACGGGGCGTGCACGTGCACGACCGCGCCGGCGCCTGCGCCTGCGCCTGAACGAGCGTCGGCGTGCACGCCGAGGTGCAGCGGCAGCTCGGACGTCGGTGCGGGCGCCGCGGGGTCGAGCGGGGTGCCGTCGAGGCCCACCGCGACGACGTCGGCGGCGGTGCAGCGGGCGAGGTCGACGCCGGTCGCGGTGACCAGCAGGCGCTCGCCGTCGCGCACCGAGAGGTTGCCGCCGGTGCCGATGACCAGGCCCTCCTCGGCGGTGCGCCGGGCCGCGGCCGCGAGCAGCTCCTGCGGGGTCGGGGTCACGCGGGGACGCCTCGCAGTCCGTCCTCGGTGGCGTAGCGCTCGAGGTAGGCGGTCATCATCGTGATGCCCTCCTCGACGAGTGCGGTGTCGCCGTCGGGGTCGGACTCGTAGGCGAGCTGGAAGACCCGGTCGCCGACCTCGACGACCAGCGTGGCGGCGTCCAGCGTGAGGTCCTCGCGGCACAGCCCGCGCTCGAGGCCGAAGGCGCGCAGCGCGTCTGCGACGCGGACGTTGTGGGCGCGGCCGAAGCGGGCGACCGCGACGTTGGTGCGCCCGCGCAGGTAGATCTCCACGAAGGCCGGGCGCCGGCGGTAGACGGCCACGAAGGCCCCCATCACCGTGCGCACGACCGAGGCGATGCTCAGCACCTCGAGCGCGGCCAGGTCCTCGGCGACCTGGGCGTCCATCTCCCCCATGTCGCGACCGGCGAGGGCGAGCAGGACCGCTTCCTTGTCGCCGAAGTACTGGTAGAGCGAGGCCACCGGCACCCCCGCCTCCGCGGCGATGGCGCGGGTCGTCAACGCCTCGACCCCGTCGGCGAGCACCAGCCGCTCGGCGGCGTCGAGGATCGCCTCGACCCGACGACGGCTGCGTTGCTGGGTCGGCACCCGGCGTACCGAACCCGTGACGAGATCGGTCGCAGCGTCGTTGGCTGCAGCAGGATCCTCGTGCTCGGCGACACGTTCCACGGACATGGTGGGAAGTGTAGGGTACCCATCCTGAAACTGACACATGTTCACGTTCGACTCTGGGACCGACCTGGGGGTCGACCCGATCGGAGCACCATGGCACTGCACCTCCCGCCCCCGCCGTACGCCGGCGCGCAGCGGTCCACCGAGCGGCCCACCCTGACCCGACGCAGCGTCCTGGCCGCGGGCGCGACGACCGGCGGGCTGCTGCTCACCGCCGGGGCGGCCGAGGCCGCGCGCGACCGGTCCGCCTCCCCCGCCGGTCGCCAGGGCCGGCTGCCGCGCACGGTCGACGTCGTCGTGGTGGGTGCGGGCATCTCCGGGCTCGTCGCGACCCGCGACCTGCTGGCCCGCGGGCTGGACGTGCTGTGCGTCGAGGCCCGCGACCGGGTCGGCGGACGGGTGCTCAACCACGAGCTGCGCGCCGGCGGCGTGATCGAGGCAGGCGGCGCCTTCGTGGGGCCGACCCAGGGCCGGATCACCGCGCTGGCCGAGGAGCTGGGGGTGCGGACCTTCCTGCAGCACAACGAGGGGAACAGCGTCTACATCTCCTCGCTGACCGGCCGCCAGGAGTACGCCGGCACCGTGCCGCCGGACCCCACCATCCTCCCCGACGCCGCCGTGCTGCTGACGCGGATCGACATGATGGCCGCCGAGGTCGACGTGAGCGCCCCGTGGTCGCACCCGAGCGCCCGGGAGTGGGACGCGATGAGCCTCGGGGAGTTCATCCGTCGCAACGCCCTCAACGCCGAGGGCGTGGGCAACCTGATCAAGGCCTGGACCCAGCCCGGCTTCGGCGCCGACCCCGACGAGCTCTCCCTGCTCTTCGTGCTCTGGTACGTCGCGTGCTCGGGCGACGAGCAGAACGTCGGCACCTTCTCGCGCAACTCCGACACCGCGAACGGTGCGCAGGAGCGACGCTTCGTCGGCGGCTCCCAGCTCGTCCCGCTGCGACTGGCCCGGCGCCTCGGGGACGCGGTCGCCCTCGACGCGGCCGTCCGGCAGGTCACCCAGGTCGACGGCGGGGTGCTCATGCGCACCACGCGCGGGACGGTCCGGGCGAAGCGGGTCGTCGTGGCCGCCCCGCCGCCGATGGTGCTCGACATCGACTGGTTCCCGCGGCTGCCGACCCGGCGCCTGCAGCTGCTGCGGCACATGGACATGGGGCAGCTGATGAAGTGCGACGCGGTCTACGAGACGCCGTTCTGGCGCGAGGACGGCCTCAACGGCTTCGGCATCAGCGACTCCGGCGCGGCCCGCGCGGTCTTCGACAACTCGCCGGCCTCCGGGTCCCCCGGCGTGCTGCTGGCCTTCGTCGGCGGCTCGACGTGGCGCGAGTTCGGCGTGCTGTCGCGCAGGGCGCGGCGCGAAGCGGTGCTGCAGGGCTTCGCCGCGATGTTCGGCGAACGTGCGCTCTCCCCCGTGGAGTACACCGAGCAGGACTGGACCGAGGAGCGGTGGACCGGCGGTGGTCCCACGGCGATCCACGCGCCGGGCACGCTGACCGACTTCGGTCCGGCGATCCGACAAGTCTTCGGGCGGGTCCACTGGGCCGGCACCGAGACCTCGACGTACTGGTCGGGCTACATGGACGGCGCCGTCCGCGCCGGCGAGCGCGCCGCGGTCGAGGTCGGTGAGCGGCTGTGAGGCGGCTGCTCGGCGCGGCCGCGGCCGCCCTCCTGGCCGTCGTGCTCGTGCCGCCCGCCCCGCTCGCGGCGGCCGAGGCGTCGAACGCCGCCGGCGCGGGCTCGGACAGGGCCTCGGTCGCCAAGTGGACCACCACGGTCTTCGCGCGGGTCCCGTCGCCGGGTGCGCCGGCGTACGTCCACGCCCACACCAACGGCCGCGTCTACGCCGGCACGTACGCCGCCCCGGACGGGCAGGCCTCGAAGGTCTTCGAGTGGACCAGGGACGGCACGCTCCTGCGGTCGTGGCCCGTGCCTGGCCAGGACCTCGCCGGCGAGCACGGCGTCCAGGTCGCCGCCCAGACCCGCACGGGCCGGCTGGTGGTCCTCGACACCACGACCTCCCGCGTGCTGACCCTCGACGTGCGCACCGGGCGCTTCCGCACGGTCGCCACGCTCCCCGCCGGGTCGGTCCCCAACTACGCGACCTGGGGCCCCGGCGGGCTCTACGTCACGGACTACGGCGACGGCGTCGTGTGGCGCGTGGCGCGCGGCGGCGAGGTGACCGAGTGGCTGCGCGACCCGGTGCTGGACGGCGTGGCCGGCTTCGGCACGACCGGCATCCGCTACCTGCCCGAGGACCGGACCTTCCTGCTCACCCAGCAGACGCTGTCGACCGGCGCGGCGCTGCCCACCAACGGCGCGCTCCTGCGCGTGCCGCTCGAGGGCCGCGACCCCGGTGCGGTCGAGGTGCTGTGGACCTCGCAGCCGACCGACCTGCCCGACGGCTTCGGCATCGGCCGTCGCACGGGGCACGTGTACGTCGCGATGGTCGGGCCGACCAACCGGATCGCCGAGATCGACCCGGAGACCGGCGAGGAGGTCGACTCCTTCCCGGCCGCCCCGCTGACCGGCGAGAACGGCTCGGAGATCCCCTTCGACTCCCCCTGCAACGCCACCTTCCTGGGCAAGGCTGTGCTCGTGGCCAACCAGTCGGCCGTCGCGGGCGACGCCTCGCACCACGCCGTGCTGCGGGTCTTCGTCGGGGAGCGGGGCGTGCCGCCGTACCTCCCCCGGCGCGCGACCTTCCGCTGACCCGGTCTGGGGTGCCGAGCCGGCGCATCCTTCCGGAAGAACGTGCCGGCTCGGCGGTGGGTAGGTTCGGGGCCGTGGCAGCGCTGAGCGGACTCGTGGAGAAGGGACTCATGGCCCCGGACTGGGCCGAGGCGCTGGCCCCGGTCGAGGAGCAGGTGGCCGCGATGGGGCGGTTCCTGCGCGAGGAGCTGGCCGCCGGGCGCACCTACCTGCCCGCCGGGGAGAACGTCTTCCGCGCCTTCCGCCGACCCCTGTCCCAGGTGAAGGTGCTGGTCGTCGGGCAGGACCCCTACCCCACGCCCGGGCACCCGATCGGCCTCTCCTTCGCCGTCGAGCGCGACGTGTGGCCGCTGCCGCGCAGCCTGGTCAACATCTACACCGAGCTGCGCGACGACCTCGGCATCGTGCCGCCGCGCCACGGGGACCTGACCGCCTGGGCCGACGCCGGCGTCATGCTCCTCAACCGCGCGCTCACCGTCTCCCCCGGCCTGCCGGCCTCCCACCGCGGCAAGGGCTGGGAGCCGATCACCTCGGCGGCCATCGAGGCCCTCGTACGACGCCACGAGGCGGGCCACCCGCTGGCGGCGATCCTCTGGGGCCGCGACGCACAGTCGTTGCGGCCCGTCCTCGGCGACGTGCCCTGCGTGGAGTCGGTCCACCCCTCCCCGCTCTCGGCGCACCGGGGGTTCTTCGGGTCCAGGCCGTTCTCCCGGGTCGACGCGATGCTGCGCGAGCAGGGCGGCGAGCCCGTCGACTGGACCCTGGAATAAAGTTGTAGAGACAAGCATTATGGGGGCATGAGCACCATGCCCGCCCTCTACATCGGCCACGGGGCCCCGCCGCTCCTCGACGACCCGGTCTGGTCCGGGCAGCTCCGGGCCTGGGCCGGCAAGCTGCCCCGCCCCACCGCGATCCTCATCGTCAGCGCCCACTGGGAGTCGGCACCGGTGTCGCTGTCCGCCAGTGGCGCACCCCTCGTCTACGACTTCGGCGGGTTCGCACCCAAGTACTACGCCGAGCAGTACGCCACCCCCGACGCCAGCGCGCTCGCCGCGCGGGTCGCGGCGATGATGCCGAGCACCGAGCCGGTGCACCAGCACGGCTCGCGCGGCCTGGACCACGGAGCCTGGGTGCCGCTGAAGATCATGTACCCCGACGCCGACATCCCCGTCCTGCAGATGTCGCTGCCCACGCACGACCCCGAGCGGCTACTGCGGCTCGGCGAGCGGTTGCGCCCGCTGCGCGAGGAGGGCGTCCTCGTGGTCGGCTCCGGGTTCCTCACGCACGGGCTGCCCTACCTGCGGGAGTTCCGGATCGAGGCGGCAGCCCCCGGCTGGTCCAGCGACTTCGACGCCTGGGCCGGCGAGGCGCTCGCCCGCGGCGACGTCGACGAGCTCGCGGCCTACACCTCGCGCGCCCCCGGCATGCCCTACGCCCACCCCACGGTCGAGCACTACAGCCCGCTCTTCGTGACGCTCGGTGCCGCGACCGACCCGGGCACGGCGCCCGAGCAGGTCATCGGCGCGGACGGGGAGTTCTGGATGGGGCTGTCCAAGCGCTCCTTCCAGGTCGCCTGAGCCTGGATCCACCGATGGTCGCCGTCGCGAGCGGCACTAGGTGGGTGGCCTGGCAAGGCGCCCGACGCGAAGGCCTGCTGGATGCCCGTCGAGCGTCGGCAACGCAGCCAGGGCGCCCAACTGGTGTCGCGCAGCAGGCGAGAATCGGTGGATTCTCAATGACTTTGTCAAGGCGTTGCGGGCAGTTCCTTCCTTGACGGCGGGGCGGCCTCGAAGGGTCGGTTGTCACGCAGCAGTGCCCATAGGACGTCGACGCGGCGGCGTGCCAGGC